>JAVKTQ010000003.1 GCA_031460455.1 Sporomusaceae bacterium | reverse complement strand
GCGCCGGCATTATCGGCTGGCGGACTAGGTATCAGGTACCATTGTTGGATTCACGGCCAGGAACGGTACCTGTTTTTCGACGAGGGCCGCTGGTTTGCGGAACGGGTTGGAACTGCCCGACCGTTGCGGGAGGGCGAGGGACGGTAATTACTCCGGCCCCTCCTTATCGATCAGGGTCGGCAGTCCTGGCCTCTTCATCCAGGTATCGGCCGCATACCTCGCAGACCTTCAGTCCGTTCTGGTCAACCGTCGGAGCGTGCTGGTGATTCAGTCGAGAAGCATCCGTGCTGCCTGTCTTTTGATGATCACGTAACGGACACCATCCGGGCGCTTGTATATCAGCAAAAAGATACTGCTGCCCACAGATGGGCTTATCCGCTTTAGCGCACCACAAAACGGCAAGTTTTCGCGGTTCCTGACAATGTTCACATTTCCGCTGTGGAGTGTAACATTTATCCATTGCCTTCCTCCTCCAGTACCCCATACTTCTGATGGCGATGTCGTCTTAACTTCAGCACCGCCATTGCGCGCCGGCGGCGGCTGACGCGGCCTATCTTTGTCATCAGTCAACCCTCCCAATAATCCGGGCAGGTACCCGCCGCACGCCCCACTCTCTGGCCTCGCGTACGGCGGTCATGCCCACGAAGATGTCGATATGGTCCGGGCCCCGGACGGCGGCGCCGGTGTCCAGGATCGTCACCAGCCCGACGCCGGCGACGAATATTTTTGTACCGGCCGGGTAGTGCTCCGGATCGGCGGCCGCTACGCGCCAGGCGTCGGCGTCGGTCAGGCGGTACCCGGCGGAGGTGATGCCGTACGCGGGATGACCGGGGGCTTTGCCCGTCGATTCGGGGCCGGCGGTGTAGGCTGTGACCTTCATCACCCGGGCGCCGCCCCGGCTGGGCCCCGGTGTCGTGTTGACGCGCAGGGCCCGCTCCAGGACGTCGATGCGCTCGTGAGCCTGCTGGGCCAGCGCCGCTTGCTCCAGGACGACGGCCGCCGTGTGCATGATGATGGGGAATATGTAGACGGCGCCGGCCAGCAGCAGGCAGTTGGCGACGATGAGGGCGACGAGCAGGAAGCGCCTCATCGTGAGCCGTCTTTCCGGCACGGTTGAGCACTATTGCAGTTATGGGCCTTGTTCTCTTCGCAGCTCGCGCAACAACCAGAGGCATTGTCATCGGCATGCACGCAAGCAGGCTTGACCGGCTTTTCACAGCCGGGGCACACCGCGCCACCGACGTTTTTTACTTCGGGCTGCACATATAGCTCGTGCGTCCCGTCCATCAGTTGAAGCTCCTCCTCAGAGATTTCGTAGCCCAGCCGTTCGAGGTAGCTGTACAAAGTTGCCAAGGCCGGACTACCCGTATATGCCCCCTTCCAGTTATAGAGATTCGCCTGGCCAGGTTCCACGGCGATATAGGCCGCTACTAGCAACGTCCGTTCGGGTGAGGCATCGAACTTCTCGGCCACGGCATGGGCCGTAAACTCGTCCTCGTCGAACTCGTCCTCGTCGGCGTCTTCGGGAATTTCGATTCCCAGCATTGCGCAGACTTTGTCATCATAGCGCCAATCGGCATCGTTGTTTATCAAAGCCCACAGCGCGAACGCCATAATATTCAGCCTGTCGCCCTGGCGGCCCGCGTACCCCTTAACGAACGCCTGCCGCAACTCATACGCTTGTTTATTCAGCGCGTCGAGCCGGGTGCGGCGCTCCTGCTCTTCAGGGGAAGGTCCGGTGTATGCTGGCCTCTGCGGCTGCCCCTCTGCATCAGTCAGTAGTTGGACATAGCTACCAGACACCATGAAATAATATTTCTTTTCGCCGGCGTCAACCGGTTTCGCGACCTTCTTGGGATTATCGCAGGAATACCACTCCACTGTACGCAGCCTGTCACCTTTTTCAACCCGAACAGCGAACTTTTCAAGCTCCGTGATCAATGCGGCCTGGTTCTTCTCTCGCTTCTCCGCATCGAGGGCACTTTTCAATGTCCACTGGAAGTCGGCCGTCCCGACTTTCTCCAAGACCTTGTTTTTCATCTCGACGCTGCTGATCTTGTCCAGTTCGGCGTAATCGGCAAGCGTCGCCCCGCGCGCCACCGACTTCTTGAACTTATCCCCGTCCAGCTCCAGCAGCTTCACACGGCGGCGAATCGTGCTCCCCGAGAACCCGGTCAGCTCCGCGACGCTATCGACCGTCTCTCCGAAGTTCAGCATCATCTGGAGCCCCTGGGCCTGCTCCCAGATGGTCAGGTCGCTGCGCTGCATATTTTCCAGCAGCATGGTTGCCACCTGGGTCTTATCGTCCATGACGGAGACTACACACGGCACTTCCTCCAGGCCGGCGAGCTGCGCGGCCGCCAGGCGGCGGTGACCGATCACGACACGCCAATGAGTTTCTGATGAACCAGGAGCTGCAACAACCGTCAGGTTCTGTAAGATGCCCTGGGCTTTAATGCTCTCGGCCAGCTCGGTCAGGTCGCCCAAATCTTTGCGGGGGTTGTCGGGGTGGGGGGATATCGCATCTATTCGGATATTGGTAATCATGGCTTCTCCCTTCAAAACATCAAATTGGCCTTCTTGACCATGAATTTTGGCTGACATATACTTTAAGAAAAGGAGTTGAATGGTATGGCCGGCGGAATTATGACTCCTGCGATTGAACGCAAGCTCGGAGAATACCGGGCGAAATACGGTACTGACTTCCTGCTTTGTCTTGCCGAGGCCCCGGCCAGCGACGAGGCCGCCCGGATCGCCGCCATAGATCGGCAGATTAAGGCCGGCGTGCCGCAGGAACCACCAGAAAAGATAGATGGTTTTTACTGAACCGCCGAATAGGCGGTTTTCTTATGCTTATCGGTCCCCCATCCCCGGCATCAGCGCCGGCATCTCGTTCCGTTCATACGCCGCTGCGATCTGCGGTACCGCCCACTGACCGACCGTCTGACCGTTCGGCAGTAGCGTCGGCGCCAGGAATTCATCGTCGAAAGTTACGATGCCGCTCTCAATGGCCTCCAACTTCGCCTTGATCAGCAGTGCCATCGCCCGCCACCGCTGCCGGCAGGCCTGCTCCCAGGCGGTTTGGGCTGCAGCAGGACTCCGCCTGGTACGCCGCTCAGGCGTATAGACGAATTCCGGCGCATCCTGGGCCGGCATCGGCAGGAGGAATCGACACATACGGCCGTTTGCCTTAAACGTCAGCATAGCGTTGGCACCTTCCCAGGCGTAGCCGAAGCCCTGGGCTCCGTATCGGCGCAGTGTGCGCTCGATCTCGCCGCGGGAACGGGATTCGTCGACGTTGGTATTCTCCGCGTAGCGGGTCACGACGCCGCCACCACCGGATGCACCGTCATGAACCGAACCGGAATACCCCGCATGCTCGCCCAGCAGATTTCAGCCAGGCAGCCCTCCGACGTCCACCACTCGCCATGCACCCAGAGCTCGTCACAGCTGGCCAGCAGGGCGAAACACATTTCCATGCCCCTGGTCTGGTTGAACGTCATTGGGTCGACGAAGCAGAATGCGTGAATCGGGGACATCGGGATAATGTCGCTGCGCTGCGCGTATTTGCTGCAGATCGCGGTAGCCTTGTTGATATTATCCTGGAGCTTGCCGCCGCGCAGCGGGTGGGCGATATAGACGCGGCGGGGGCGAATAGCAGGACGGCTAATCGGCCCGTCGCTGTTATGGAATGACTGAATGATCTGCTGTACGGCTTCATCGTCCGAGATCGTCGGCCGTCCGCCAATCTCCAGCATGTCGGCCAGTTCGGCCGGTGTCGGCGTGTGCGTGTCGGCCACCAGCAGGTCGCCGGCGACGATCGGCGTGACCGGCTCCGGGGTTGTCGGTTCGCCGACTATTGCCATCGTGGGGCCTGTTACAACTCCGCCGGCCGCGGCCGCCTGCTTGTCGTCCTTAGGCTGCACGTCTGTGCCCCCCCCCAGAGACGTTCCCCGGCTTTGTATTTTCGGGGGCGACAGGCTTTGCCGAATAGCGGTTCTTCTTCAGTAGCTTTACATTCTTGCGCCAGCACTCGTTGTAAATCAACGATTCTTTGACACGGAACCCCGGCGCAATCTCCTTGGCCGTCATCCCCACGGCGGCGCATTTGTCCAAAACTTCTTTGGTGATATCGCCGCGTTCCGAAGGTTCGCACTTGATTATCGCCTGACGGGGATCCATTTGCCCCGACAAAACAGCTTCGTGGAATTTCATGGTCTTATTTCCCTCCTCCGGCAGTTTAATGCCGTACTGCTTCGCCTCTTCGAGAGACGCGAGCTTGATAGCCGCAGCCATTTCGTCGTCCTCCATCGTGTCGTCATCTTCCAGCTGCTCCAGAACAGCCTCCGGGTCATCATCCGGCGAGTTGGCAATCGCCTCCTGGCGGATGCGGTTTCTCTTGGCCCGACTGAAGCAGAACAGCTCCGCGATCTGTGCCAGGGGCAGGCCAGCCGTTAGCAGCCTCGTCCGCAGTTCGTCGGTTAGCTCCTCCTGCGGTACCCGACGGCAGCCTTCCATCATCTGCGCCGGCGTCCAGCCGAGATCCAGAGCCTCATCGGGCGGCGGGAAATAGCCCTGCGTCACGCGGCAGGCGCTAGGCACTGGCGCCAACGTGCGGCCCTTGGGCGGTACCGGAATGCCAAGTCGATACGATTTGATTGATTTACGGCCAGACATAGACGATCACTTCCCGTCAAAATAGGTTGCAGCCAGATCCGCCATATGTAGGGCGGTGATGAGCGGATACTTTTTCAGAGCGGCGGCCAGGGCTTGTCCACCCGCGTATTGTCGTGCCGCGTCGTCGAAGCCGGCCATGTGCCAGCGAATAGCCATGATCTCGTCGCCGGTCAGCGGCATGTGTCGCATGGCCAATATGACGCTCTTCTCACCATGACCGAGGGGAATTGTATCCTCGATGGCGTAATACGGCACCTTTTCCCATTGGCCGGTTTGTTCATTTTTAACGTTCCGGGTGCTGACGGTGTAGAAATCGGCCTTGCAGATATCGTGGAGGAGGGCGACTAGGATTCTGGTGTCTTGCTTAACGCCGATCAGCGCCGGAAACTGGCAGTAAATCAACTCCAGGTTGTGAAATACCGCCAGGCTGTGCTCCAGTAATCCGCCCTCGTGAGCGCCGTGGTATTGGGTGCTGGCGGGGGCCGTGAAGAAGTCGGTGGATTCTAACCAGCTGGCGAGATCAGTTCTGCCGGGCCGGCCGGTAGAGGCCAGGAGTTCAAGATAGCGTTTTCGCATTGGCCGCCCTCCCTGCCAGTATCTCTTCAATGACTCGGGCCTGGCCGAGGGCATGTCCCGAGCCGGCGGACACAAAAACAGCGGCGAGCTGCTTTAGAGTCCCTGTCGAATATCCCTGCCAGGTCGCCAGGTGGTGCCGGCGGGCGTATTCGTAACCGCTGTCAAAATCTTGTTGTTCCATATGCGCCTCCATTGACTGATACCGCGGTGCGTGGTACGATATCAGTAGATTCATGTCGTTAGGCTGCTCTTGTGGCAGTCTTTTTCTTTTTCTCGTTGAGTCTCCGTGCCAGTCGCTCGGCTATCCTCAGGGCGACTTTTGCTTTGCGCCGGTACCGGCGCCGGCAGTCGGGGTCATCGACCAAGGCAAGCAGCTGCTGATATGCCTGGACGACGCGCTGCTGCTCGCGGAGCCGGATTGCGGTGGTGCGGATAGAGGCCATCGTGATTACCTGCCCTTCTTTATAACTGACCAGGTTCTATCAGTCGGCTTGTGTGTGCCGCGCGGCGCGCCCGGATGCTCTTTGAAATACCACCGACGCTGCATCGTTCTTCGCATTGATGCCACTTCTATGCACCTCCCCTCGGTCGATTTCTAACCGCCTGCACCGCTGACACCGTCGCCATTCCCGGTTGAATATCCGAATGCGGCGCCACCGGTGCAGGCCAATCCAGCAGAGCACCTTCGCCCATAACGGGGGACGGTTTTCGGCTGGGGTCGGCGAGAATGTCGTCGTAACGCGCACCTTTCTGCTCATCTCCACCCTCCTACCATCCAGGCCAACCAGATCAGCACACCGGCAAGTGCTACCGGTCCCCATCGGCCGGCTAACCAGAACAGCAGGCGCCGGCAGTTGATAATCACCCAGGCAACCAGGCGGGCGTCCCTGCTGGCAGCCCACTGCTTGTCCAGTTGGATACGAACTCGAGTCATTTGCAAGACCTCCTTCCTACTCGTTTATGACCCTCAGTCGGCCAAGGTCGCCTACGGGCTTGTCCCGGCCGTACACCTTCAGCACGGCACTAGACGCTTGCACCCGAGATTCGGTGGCAATCCATGCCCTCAGTTCGTCCTCAGGGAAAAACACCCGACCATCCAGCTTGATTGACGGTATACGCCTTTTCTTTGCCAGCCGGTAGAGTTTGTGTGCAGACATCCGGCTGGAGGTCGTAAAGAATCGCTGGATAACCTCGTCAGCCGTTAGCAACATGCGGCACTCCCCCTTCTTCAGTCAACTTAACTTTAGTTAAGTGTTCAGGCAAAATAATAAAATCCCAGAAGTTCATCCGCTGTTGAAAGCAAAAAACTGCAAAACCGCCCAAAAGTTCTGCCCCAGCATTCGCACCCTTGTTTTTCATGAATTTATGTATATGCTGGGGGGTTACGCCGAAGGCCCGGGCGGCCTGAGAATAATTGCCTTTAAAGCTGGTTTGAAGCAGTTCGCCGAACTTTTCTTTGTTCAGTAACACCTATCTCCCTCCTTTCGACAAGAATTACGACATTTTTTTACTAAACTTTAGTTAATTCGACTACAGTTTAGCATCGTAAGAAAAACATGTCAAGCACTAAGTTTAAATTTAGTTGAATTTTACTTTACATTAGTTTATACTATAGTTGAAAAGCACTTAGGAAGGTGTGAATTATGTTAGCTTTCGATAAAAAAAAGCTGTCCGAATTGCTAGTAAAAGCACAAGGACACCGTACAAGGGAAGCATATGCAAACGAGGCTGGAGTTAGCTTGCCGCAAGTATCAAAATTTATAAAAATGGAGGTTGATGGTCCACCTCGACCTAGCACCCTTTCCAAATTAGCCTCGAAGGCCCACAACGAAGTTACATATGATGATCTTATGGTTGCGTGTGGATATTATGGGGAAGAGAAAAAAGAATACACCAACGAGCAACTTGAAGCTGGATATTTTAGGGTTATGAAAGAAGCAAAGGAAAAAGGATTCAGCCCCGACGACGTACGACTCGCTGTAGATTTTTTGGAAAGGGCAAAAAATCGCGACAAATAGTATGGATACAAGGTTCTGGGATAAAAGCACTTTATACAGAAATGTCGATCGGTTAATGGAGCGCCTTGACGCTAGCTATATCGATCGCTGTTATCCTGTGAACTCGATTCTCCTTGCGCAACAATACTGCAACAACCCGATAATCGAAGAATTAGACTTACAAGATATATGCGGCATCTTGTTTAAGGGGAACCGACACACCTCAATATGCCTTAATCTCAATCGTGACGATGCAATGCGGAACTTTGATTGCATGCACGAGTTGATTCATTATACCTTTCATGACTCCGACGAATTCTTATGCTATGGCGGCACCTCCAAAACCATCCCCCAGGATCCTTTCCTGGAGTGGCAGGCTAACGAGGGCGCTGCCCAGGCGCTACTACCTTTTCAAATATTTATACCGATGTACATACTGTTGTCAAGGCAAGCTGCCCAAAGCTACGTAGAACTGGAGGACGTAATTCCCCAGTTGGCTCGACATTTCAATGTTTCTCGAACCGTTATACAAAATCGAATCGGCAGCCTACAGTATGAAATCAGTCAATATCTAAATGGTACACCCATTGAGGCTATCGCAGTATTATCAAAAAACAAGATGGACAAGGCTGGCATATCGAAAAACCTTTCCACAAAAAAGACTTATTGCATAAAATGCCAGGCTCCGGTAAAAAGATTTCATCGGTTTTGCTCGGCTTGCGGTACCGATCTATGCATAAACCCTGATTATAAAACACTCAAAGGAGTTGGGTATGTGATTTACGACGGCATCGAAGTAGATTCATCCGGCAAGGCGCTTATGTGCCCTCGATGTGGGAACGAAGAGATTCATCCCGAAGGTGAATACTGTAAAATTTGCGGATCATACTTAGTAAACAAGTGTAACGGTTACGAAGAAAATGAAAGATGGCACGAGGGCTGCGGCGCCGTTTTGGATGGCAACGCTCGCTTTTGCCCGCACTGCGGAAAACTATCTGAGTTTTATGACCGCGACCTTCTAAAAAACTGGAAAAAAGTCGTTGAAGAAAGCCAACAGGTATTCCCCGACGAAGAAATCCCATTTTAGGAGAGGAGGTACCCCAGCATGGCTTCCGTTGAAAGGCGGGGTAAATCATGGCGCTTGATCGCCTTCCTGGGTTACGACGACCTGGGCAAGCAGGACAAGCGCACCATGACCATCCCGGCCGAGGGCGTCAGTAAGCATGAAGCCCAAAAGCAGGCTAACGAGTTCGAGACCGAAGAACTTAAAAACAAGTCGATCAATGACCGCAACATGACCTTCGCCAAATTCATCGACTACTGGAAGGAAAACTATGGTTCCAAAGAGTCGGAGCGTAGCATCACCACCCAGGAACGTGACGACCAACTCCTCGTCCGGATCAAGAAGGCGCTCGGCGAAATTCGACTGCGAAAACTGGAACCGAAGCACATCCTGGCTTTCATTAAGAACCTCGAAGAAGAAGGCATGCGAATGGACACCCCGGGCGAAGGAAAGCTATCAGATCGGTCTGTTCAGATGCACTTCAAGCTGGTGTCGTCGATCTTGACCAAGGCGGTGAAGTGGAAATTCTTGAAGGAGAATCCCTGCCGGTCGGTAGACACCCCCAGGGCAAAGTCGAAGAAAATCCCGATCTATGACGAGCCGACCCTACTCAAGTTCCTCCATTTGCTCCTTACAAAAGCCAAACTGAAGTACCAGGCATTCTTCCTGCTGGGGCTCACGTCCGGCCTCAGACGAAGCGAAATCCTCGGCCTAAGGTGGAAGGATATCGACTTCGAAAAATCGTTCCTGCGCGTCAACCAGACGGCCGTCAGAGCTAAGGGGAAAGGCATCGCCTACAAAGACGAAACTAAGACCGCCGAATCGGCCGCGCCGGTACCCATCTCGCCCGTCACCCTTTCGATTCTGCTTAAGCTGAAAGATGAACAGGATCAGCTCAAAGAAAAAGCCGGCGACGAGTGGGCGAATAAAACCGGAATCCTGTTCAGTACCATTGAGGGGCGGCCCATGTTACCGTCCAGCTTCGGCCACTGGATCGAGAAGTTCTCCACCAGACACGGCCTGCCGAAGATTAGCCCCCACGCGTTCCGGCACATGGCGGCCACCTACGCCTTGGATCGCGGCTTCGACCTCAAGTTCGTTTCTGACTTCATCCGTCACGCCGATATCGGTACCACCGGGAATATCTACGCTCATGTGCTGCAGCCGAAGAACCAGCAGCTGGTGGCCGCTCTGGACGACCTGGTAAAGGCAGCCATGAAAACGCAACAGCCACCAGATCCCACGCATACAACAGAATCACCCATGATCCAGTGAGTTTATTTTTTGCACATCTTAATCCCCAAAAACAATCCCCAAGGCATGTAAAAAGCCCTCCACGAAAACCGTGGAGGGCTTGATAACACTCATGGTGCGCCCGGCAGGAATCGAACCTGCGCACCCGGCTCCGGAGGCCGGCGCTCTATCCCCTGAGCTACGGGCGCGTTTATCGTTGTGCGACAGATAGTATTATAACACACCGCCGACCCTATGTCTAATGAAACAGGACAAGTTTTTTTGCCAGTTATTACTTGGGTACGGCCGGCGTCTCGCAGTAGGGGCAGGTCTTCCAGTCCCTTCTAAGTTCCTGGCCGCATTTTTCGCACTTCGGTTTCAAGGTATACCCGCAGTAAGGACAGGTCTTGAAATCGTCCTTCACCTTACCGCCGCACATCGGGCAGTTCATCGTCTCCTCTACCGGCACGGCGTCGATGTCGATAACCTCGGCCGGCCGTTTCGCGGCCTTCGGCTTGCGGCCGAATACGAGGTAGAGCGGGAGGAAGAGGATCATAAAAGCGAACGTGCCCAGCGCCCACATCAGGGATGTGCCCGTTTCGTTACCGAGGCGGCGCGAGTCGTTAAATACCCAGTAAGCGGCAAAGGCGGCGATAAGCAAACTGATCGTCATCCACATACTATGTCTCCCCCTCATGTGAAGGCAAAATACCTTCTTCGATTATAGCACCCCGGCAGCCACACAGGCAATATAAAAGCCACGCCAGGAGGCGCGGCTCATATTCGTCCCACGGTCACGGCACGGCGGTCCAGAAAAGCAGCGACAGGATCAAAGCGGTGCCGATACTTTGCAACAACAGTCTGCCGATATCGCCGAATGTCGCTTTCATTCTTTCACCACCCTTTCCGCCGACGGCAATTTATATTTTAGCAGAATATACAGATAATTTCAACAGTTTTATTGTTATCTCCCGGCGCTGGCAAGCTCGTAGCCGCTGTAGTATATTAATAGTGTACGCAATAAGGAGTTGAACAAATGTCCGAAAAAATCACCAAAGAAACTGTCCTGACACTGCCGCTGATTCTCCTGGCCATCAGCCACGCCGTCACCGACCTCAGCCAGGGGGCGCTGCCCGTACTGCTGCCCTTCCTCAAAAACGCTTTCGACCTGACGTACGCCCAGGTAGGTATGATCGTGCTGGCTCAAAATATCACTTCGTCGGTGATCCAGCCTGCCTTCGGCTATGTCGCCGACCGCCTCTCCCTGCCGTGGCTTATCCCGGCGGGTGTCCTGCTGTCGGGGATCGGCATCGCCGTCACCGGCCTCGTCGGTTCCTACGCTGCCCTGCTGGCGATCGTCATCGTCACCGGGATGGGGGTAGCCGCCTTCCACCCGCAGGGCTCGAAGAGCGCCCACTTCGTAAGCGCCAGCAGCCGGCGTGGCCAGAGCATGGCGGTATTTTCCGTCGGCGGCAACCTCGGCATGGCCCTGGGTACGATCTTTATGGGCTTACTTCTTACCCTGCCCGGAGCGATGGTCAACACCCCTTGGTTTCTCCTGCCGGCCGGCATAACCGCGGCGCTTGTCTGGCTGAACCTGCCCCGCCTTTCCCCTCCGCCCCAGACCGCCGCCGGCCAAAAAAGCCGCGCCAAGGCCCAACTGCCGGTATTCCTGCTCACCGTTCTCCTGGCCTTTATCCTTGTCCGCACCACAATCCAGGCCGGACTTACCACCTTTATCCCTCTTTATTATGTGAACTATCTCGGCGGCAGCGCCGTCTACGCAGGCTACCTGCTGTCCGCCTTCCTGATGGCAGGCGTAGTCGGCACCTTTGTCGGCGGCACGCTCAGCGACAGGTTCGGCCGTAAGACGCTAATTGTCGGCTCGATGCTTATTTCCTGGCCGCTGCTCGCCCTGTTTCAATTCACAACCGGCTTGATGACGGTAGTGCTTGTGGCCGCGGTCGGTTTTACCCTTATCGCGAGCTTCTCGCCCCTCCTGGTACTCGCCCAGGAAATAATGCCCGGCTACGAGGCGATGGCCGCCGGCCTCACGATCGGTTTCAGCATCGGCCTCGGCGGCATCGGCGTCACGGTGCTCGGCTACGTAGCCGACCACTTCGGCATCCCCAGTGTCTTCACCGTCATTTCCGTTTTGCCGGCAGGCACCATTGGTCTCGCCCTGCTGCTTCCCGGCGGCTGGTTCAAACGCGACAATCCGTCCACGGCCTGAGCTGCTAATGGAAGACGAAGGAGACCCATCCGTACGGGATGAGTCTCCTTCGTTATTTTTTTATCTCAGGCTTTGCTGCCTTTCGCCGTTGCCACCAGTTCTCTCAGGGCGGCGCGATGGCCGAGCACGATCATGATGTCCCCGGCGCCGATGACCATGTCGGCGCTGGGGGTGGTAATGAGTTCGTTGCCACGCTTGACGGCTACGACGATCGAGTCGAACCTCTCCTTGATGCCGCTGGCGGCCAGCCTTACCCCCGCGAGCGCTGATACCGGCGAAACAGCGATTTCGGCGATATCGAGGTGGAGTTCCTGGTTGTAAAAGACATTTTCCACGAAATCCATGATAACCGGCCTGGTAACGGCCGACACCATCTGCCGCCCGCCCATTACCGACGGAAAAATCACAGTATCGGCCCCGGCCCGCCGCAGCTTTTCCTCGGCCTCCGGCCGCTCGGCCCGTGACACCACGCTAATCCGGGGGTTGAGGCTCTTGGCGGTCAGCGTGACATAAACGTTGTCCGCGTCGTGGGACAGCGTCGTTATCACTCCTTTGGCCCTTTCTATACCGGCGGCCAGCAGCACCTCGTCGCGGGTGGCGTCGCCGTGCACCGCCGTCACTTTGTCCTCGGCGAGCTGCCCATATACTTCCTGACTGTTTTCGATGACGACAAAATCCGCGGCTTCGTGTTTGAGGCGCCTGACGACATTGCCGCCGACCCTGCCGGCGCCACAAACGATGATATGGCTGTCCATCGAAGCAATCTTACGATTCATGCCCCGTCTCCCCATCATGTTTTTCAACTGACCCTCGACCATCAGGCTGAAAAGGTATGTGAACGAATAGTAGGTCGTGCCGACACCCAGGACGATCAGGACCATCGTGAAAATTCGCCCGGCGGTGGTCTTTGGCACGATATCGCCGTAGCCCACGGTGGCGACGGTGACGACCGTCATATAGAAGGAGTCCATGGGCGACAGGTTCTCCACCGCCATGAAGCCGAACGTGCCGAACGTCAGCAGGACGACGAAGGCCGCCAAAATAATTTTCAGCCGGTCCGCTGCCATGGGTTCACCTCGAAAGGGTATTATCCCCCGAATGCCGAATTTATCCATTATCCATTTTTCAAAGGAGGAAGCTTCATGAACGATTTTAAAGCCTGGCATAACGACACTCTCGGCGCCAAGGCCGCGGAAGCTCTTGCCAAAAACAATTTCCAGGCCTCGTACGTTAAGACGCGCAAGGAAGCCATCGACAAGGTGCTGAGCCTCGTCCCGGCAGACGCCTCCGTAGGTATTGGCGGTTCGTGGACCACCGGCACCGATCTCGGCCTGCCCGCCGTCCTCGAAGGCCGCGGCAACACCATCTACAACCACGGCAAACCCGGTCTGTCCCTGGAAGAGGCCGTGGCCATCCGCCGCCAGCAGCTTACCTGCGACGTATTCCTTACCGGCACGAACGCGGTCACTCTGGACGGCAAACTGGTCAACGTCGACGGCTCCGGCAACAGGGCCGCCGCGATGATCTTCGGGCCGAAAAAGGTCGTCATCGTCGCCGGCGTCAACAAAATCGTCCGCGACGTTGAAGAAGCCGAGCGCCGCATCGAGCTCTACGCCGCACCGATCAATAACAAGCGGCTGGGCAAAACTAACCCCTGCACGACAACCGGCATGTGTATGGATTGCCAGGGACCCGGCCGCATCTGTAACGTTACCACCATCATCCGCAAGCGGCTGCCGTTCACGGAAACCCACGTGATCATCGTCGGCGAGGAGCTTGGCTTTTAGGCGTCCCGGCTATCTCCGTAATTAGCAAAAAGTGCTCTTTATGCAAAGAGCACTTTTTCTTTTAACCTCTAAGCTCGAGCAGCTTTTTCGTCTTGTCGGAGATGTTCTCGCTGCTGCCCCTGGGAACAGCGGCCTCATAGCGTTTCGCCGCCTCGGCCACCAGTTCGGGGTCGATGCTCGTCGGTACGGCGAGGATACGGTCGATGCGGGCGGCGAAATCGTTGGCCGCCAATGCGGAATCGTCCGCCGCCGCGCTGGAGACGGCCTCGTCCTTCTTGCCGACGACGATGTTGTATTTTGTCAGGTCCTGGCCGAGGATTTGGCTGGCCGCCGCCATATCGGCGTTTCTCAGGGCTGTCTTGAAGTCGTTTTTGGCCTGGCCGGAAAGCTGCTTGTAGCCCGACAGGACGGTTTCCCGTTCATTTTCGGGCAACTGAGCCTTCAGGTCGCGGATTTCCCGCGCTTCACCTTTGCGGAGCGAACCGAGGGCCGCGGCGCCGAGCAATATACCGAATATGTTCATATCATGTACCTCCAGGTATATTATCCCAGATCAATATATTGTGTTTCTTCGGCAAAAAACTCCTTATTCCTGCAAAACCACCCCAAAATAGGCTATCGCCATATAATTACTTTGCCAATTGCCAGCATAGAGAACGTCAAAAACGGCTTACCCGCATGGATAAGCCGTTTTTGCGCCGCGGACAGCCGCAGCCCTTATTCACTCAGTTGGTGGGCGATGACAGGATCGAACTGCCGACATCCTGCTTGTAAGGCAGGCGCTCTCCCAGCTGAGCTAATCGCCCAAGTGGTGACCCGTAGGGGACTCGAACCCCTGTTCCCGCCGTGAAAGGGCGGTGTCTTAACCGCTTGACCAACGGGCCAATTTGGCTCCTCGAGTAGGACTCGAACCTACAACCCCGCGGTTAACAGCCGCGTGCTCTACCATTGAGCTATCGAGGAACAACGTAGATTATTATATCCTGCCGGAAAGAACTTGTCAAGCTATTTGCCTCGCGCTTCGGGATTGAGGCAGTTGGGCGGCAGTTCGCTCCGCAGCGCGGCCAGGATGTTGCGGCAGGCCATACGGGCTATGCCTGTGCGGCATTCGAGCGTCGCGCTGCCGACATGCGGGGCAAGGACGACATTGTCGAGTTTTAGCAGACCGGGTTCCACTAGCGGTTCGCACTCGAACACGTCGAGGCCGGCGCCGGCGATCGCGCGCGCCTCCAGGGCGGCAACGAGCGCCTTTTCGTCCACCACCGGGCCGCGGGCCGTGTTGACGAGGACGGCTGTCTTCTTCATCATCGCCAGTTCGGGAGCGCCGATCAAATGGCGGGTCTGCTCGGTCAGCGGCACGTGGAGGGAAACGAAGTCGGCTTCGCGCAGGAGGGTGGCCAAGGGAACGAAACGGGCGCCGGTAGCTTTTTCGAAGTCGGGTTTGGGGGAATTGGCGGTATACAAAATGTCCATATTAAAGCCAAGAGCGCGCTTGGCCATCGCCAGGCCGATGCGCCCGCCGCCGACGATTCCCAGCGTTGTGCCGGAAACGTCGCTGCCCAGCATAAAGAGCGGCCCCCAGCTTTTCCACTGCCCCGCCCGCACCAGGCGGTCGCATTCACCAATCCGGCGGGCCGCGGCCAACAGCAGCGCCCAGGCCAGGTCGGCGGTCGCGTCGGTCACCACGTCGGGTGTGTTGGTAACCCATATGCCGCGGGAAGTGGCGGCGGCGACGTCGATATTATTGTAGCCCACGCCGAAGTTGGCGACGACGCGGCAGGTGGGGGCGGCGGCAGCGCACACCGCGTCGTCGATGCGGTCGCCCACCGCCAGTATCGCGTCGCAACCCCTGACGGCGGACAGCAGTTCCTCGCGGCTGAACGATTCGTCTTCAGCCGGCCTGACGATCCGGCATTTTTCCGCCAGCGTGTCGGTAAACGTATCCGGCAGCCAGCGGCTTAGTACAACAGTTGCTTTATCCATCCTAATCACCTCCTTTCCATTGTATCAAATGCGACCAGTCCAGCCAACCTCTTCTTGTCGGCAGGATAAGATACTTACGCGGCCAATAGAATATAGTGTGCTACCAATTTTGAGGAGGAATACCTATGGACTCCCGCATCCAAACCCTCGCCCATAACCTTGTCCACTACTCCGCCGCCCTCGCCCCCGGCGAGAATATCCTCATCGAGACGGTCGACGGGGCGCTCCCGCTTGCCAAGGCTATCGTCGACGAGGCTTACCGGGCTGGCGCCGTTCCCTTCCTCAGCCTCAAGAACAGCCAACTCCTCCGCGCTCTTCTCCGTAACGCCACGGCCGAGCAGTTGAGCATGGCCGGCGAATGGGAGGCGGCGCGCATGAAGGCTATGGACGCCTATATCGCGATAAGGGCCAGCGACAACGTCAGCGAGATGGCCGACGTCCCTGCCGCCAAGCTGCAGCTTTACCAGCAGAACTGGGTCAAACCCGTCCACCTCGATATCCGCGTACCCGATACGAAGTGGTGCGTCCTCCGCTATCCAAGTCCGTCGATGGCCCAGTTGGCCAACACGAGCACCGAAGCGTTCGAGGACTTCTATTTCCGCGTCTGCACCCTCGACTACGCAAAGATGGCCGCCGCCATGGAGCCACTCATCGCCCTCCTGGAGCGCACAGACCGGGTGCGAATAACCGGTCCCGGAACAGATCTCTCTTTTTCCGTCCGCGGCATCCCGGCCGTCAAGTGCGCCGGCCGACGCAACATACCCGACGGCGAGGTGTACACCGCGCCGGTGAAAGACTCCGCCAACGGCGTTATCAGCTATAACGCCCCCGCCGTCTACCAGGGCTTCACCTACGAAAACATCCGCCTCGAATTTCGGGACGGAAAAATCGTCGGCGCCACCGCCAACGACAGCGAAAAAATCAATAAAGTCTTCGACACCGACGGCGGCGCCCGCTACGTCGGCGAGTTTGCCCTCGGCGTAAACCCCTATATCGAACGGCCGATGAAGGACACTCTTTTCGACGAGAAGATCAGCGGCTCGTTCCACTTCACTCCCGGCAACGCTTACGAAAAAGCCTTCAACGGCAATAAGTCCGCCATCCACTGGGACCTCGTCTGCATCCAGACCCCGCCTTACGGCGGCGGCGAAATCCATTTCGACGACACGCTCATCCGCAAGGACGGCCGGTTCGTGCCCGAGGAACTGCAGGGACTCAACCCCGAAAATCTGAAATAACTAATAAACTGCCGGCCTAAGGCCGGCAGTAGCATTTATTTAAGCAGTTCCTTAATGAATGTCGGCAGGGCGAAGCTGCTCTTCTGCAGCTCCCTGTTCCAGTAGCGGGTCTTCAGGTCTGGCAGCTTGGCCGTATCGACGGCGAGCGGGTCGTGCTTTTTGGAGCCGATGGTGAAGCAGTGGGTGCCGCCCGGGTAGAGGGGGATCTGGGCGAGATAGGTCCTGGCGATGGGGAAGAGAGCCTCAATATCCTTTCTGAGACGCTTGAGGAGCGGCTGGTGGTAAAAGGGCGATTCGGTCTGCTGCACGAACAGGCCGTCGGTCTTGAGCGCTTTGTAGCAGTCGGCGTAGAATTTGCCGGTAAACAGGCCTTCCCCCGGCCCGATCGGGTCGGAGCAATCGACGATTATGACGTCGTAGGTGTTCTCGGCCTGAGCCATATGGTCGATGCCGTCGCCGATCTTGAGGTGGAACTTGTCGTGGCCGTTTATCAGCACGGTGCTTATTTCCGGCAGGAACTGCTTGCATACGTCGACAACCATGCCATCGATCTCGACCATCTCCACCCGCTCGATTCCCGGATGGCGGACGACCTCTCTCGCCGTGCCGCCGTCGCCCCCGCCGATGATGAGCACGCTCTTGGGATTGGGGTGAACGAACATCGGCACATGGGCGATCATCTCGTGATAAATGAACTCGTCAAAAATGCTGGTCTGGAAAACGCCGTCCAGGGCCAGCATGCGACCGAACTCATACGTATCCAGCACGGCGACTTCCTGGAAGTCGGACTTGCCCATGTAGAGCGTCTCCTTGATCCTGGCGCTCAGGCTCAGATCCTTGGTCTGGAATTCGCTGTACCACAGTTCCATGTGCAGAAGCCTCCTTGAAGTGTTTTCTTGTCAGTTTACTCCGCAATGTTTAATTTAGCATAATTTGCCGTCCGGGGAAAGAGGCATGACGAAAAAACTCTATTGACGCCCGCGGATGGGCGAGGTCTTATGCATAAGGCCGGTGCGGCGGATTTGGGTCGTCACCTTGACGTTGACCTCGGCCGTCGGGTATTTGCTGTCGAAGTCGAACTGCCGATACTCGTTGTACGTGCTGAACCGCGGGCGTATATATTTGCCGAAATTTGCCGGGTCGCTCCCCACCTGCTGAGTGTAGCGAACGGTCTTTAACACGTCCTGGCGGATGACCGCCGATATCTGATCCTCCAAAAGCTGGTTGTAGTTGCGCGATTCGTAATTAATGCCGCTGCCGATGCTTGTCACCTCGCCTTCCAACAAGATGTCGATGTCGATAACCACATTGCCGTCCACCAGCCTGACATCGATTTTCGGCTGGCGGCCGGGGCGGAGGTGGACATTTATGGCGCTCTTCGGCTGGAGCGGATCCTGAACCGTAATGTAACCGCGCCGGAACTCGCCCACAAGCATGGCGAGCATGCGGCTCTCCTCGCTCGTCAGCTTTCCAACCATCTTGTCGCCGCGGAACAGGGCCGCGCCGATAAGGGTGACCGGGTTGCCGCCGCGTATGCCCACCCCTTCGGCCAGATACTCGCCCGTTTTCTCGCCGGCGACCAGCCCGCCCTGCGGCTTGCCCTCGCCTGACCCGGAACTGATGCCGGCCAGGACGGCGTAGGGACTGCCGCTGCCCGCCTTGAGACTGACGTAAAAGTCGTGGATAAAGGAGCGCGGATAATAACCCGTCTCACTGGCGCTGGCCATTTGGCCTTCTACCCAACGGGTCCCCAGTTTTTCGATGATTGGCTTATTCGCGCGGATAAGCTCTGCCGCGGTTGTATTGTCGGCGATATGGATGTACATCGAGCCGCGGAACTCACGGAAGCGGAGGAGCGGGCCGAGAGCATCTCCTACCCCTTTGCGGGCCAGCGACTCGCCGATGACGAATACTTTGACGTGGGACAGGCTGGGGACGCGGGCGACCTGGGAATTCAGGAGGTCGCGGGCCACCGCCAGCGACGGGGCGTTGAAGGTAATGGCTTCGGATGATAGCCCGCCGCCGCCCATGCCGGCTTCGCCCCCCTGGGCACTAGGCTTGGCCAGGCGGTAGGTGACATTAAGCTGCCCGCCGGGGGCGGCGTCGATGCCGACTGTGATGACATAAGTCACTTCGTCGGTCTCGCGCGAACCGTTGCAGCCGAGGGTAAGGAGTGCGGCGAGCAGGCAGAGGACGGCCGTTACGCGAACCATGATCTTTTCTTCCTCCCCTTGAAGTAGGCGACGGCCGACAGCAGCAACGGCCCGCCGTAAACCCCGGCGCTGAGCAGCATGATAAGACGGTTGTCCGCTTCTACTACCGCGTTGAGGTCAGGGGGAATGACGGCCAGGTTAACGACGATCAGGGCCACCATAGGCACGAGCGGCCGGAGACTTGGCAGCCCAAGCGGCCGGGCGATAAGGCAGAGCGCAATGAAGATATCGATAGCGATTGCCAGCAGGCCGACAATTACCCAGATGACAATAAAGAGTGACTCGATGCGCTGCACATAGCGGCTGAGGTAGACGAGCCGCGACATCTCGAAGAAGGGCAGCGTCTTCTCCATTCCCTCCGCCACCCCGAACGCAAGCAGAAAGAAAAAGATGACCAGCGTGCGTAGCGCGGCGCTGACGCCGCCGCCGTAGAAAGCTGCCGTCTTAAGCGTCGCCGGCTTCTGGAAGCTCGGCGCCAGAATAAGCAGCAACAAAACGCCGAAATTGAGACCGGCCAGCGTCAGACCACGCCCCACGGCCGTCCCGATCCCCGCCCCCTGCCACGGAAGCAGGCGGTAGATGTCGTAAAACGGCGCGAGCAGCAGGATGACGGCCAGCACGCCGCCAACGATAAAGGGCATCACAAGATAAGCGGTGCGGGCTATGCCCTCGATGCCGAAAAAAACCAAAATGGCGGCGAAGCTGATGTACCAGAATATTATCACCCGGAATTCGGTGGCCGGAAGGGCGCTCAGGAGGGTGTTTTCGGCGAATTGCCGCAGCAGCGACGCGGCGTCAAGGATGAACAAGGCAAAGTAGAAAAAAGCAAACGCCCATGCCCCGGCCTTTCCAAGCAGGCGCTCGCTGACGCCGTACAGGTCATCTTTAAAGCGGCCTGTCACACGGGCAAGCAGATAGAACATGGCCAGAGCGATTGCCCAATTGAGCAGGGGAGCGGCCCACGAAAGATTCTGCAAGGTAGAAATGGTGATTGCCGGCGACGTCAGAAAAACCCGCGGCAGCATTATCACGAAAGTCAGGCCGATGCCTTCGGCGACGCCCATCAGACCAGGCTGATAGCTCATCTTTCTCCCTCCCGCTCCGGCTGCTCCTGCTCCCACACTCGGCTGGGCTGCGCCTGACGGCTCGGGTCGAGGGGATTGAGGGGGTCGGGGCGCCGTTCCCGCCGCCACACCGCACCGCGCGTGACGACATCCAGGCCGGCGACCGTCCTGGGAGCTATCGGCACCATATAGGGCACGCCGAACGATTTCATGCTGCACAGGGCGACAGTCATCACCAGAAGGCCGCTTGCCAGGCCGACCAAGCCCATGGCTACCGACGCGAGCAATAACCCGAACCGGCTGAGGCGGGCGAAAAAGGCCATCCGGAACTCGGGAATGATCGAGGACGCCAGGCCGGTTATCGCCACCAGAATAACGATGATCGGGCTGACGATCCGGGCCGCCACCGCCGCCTGGCCGAGGATGATCGCGCCTACGATGCCGATTGTCGAGCCGAGCACGCCGGGTATGCGCACCCCCGCCTCGCGGATGAGTTCGAAGGAAACCTCCATCATAAAGATTTCGAACCAGGCCGGGAAGGGCACTTCTTCACGGGCGGCCGCAATTGCCAGTGCCAGCTCGGTCGGCAGCGCCTCCTGGTGGAAGTAGGTGAGGGCGATGTAAAGGCCGGGAAGGACGGTCGACAACAGTGTGCCGAACAGGCGCAGGAAGCGGAGAAAGTTGGCCGCCGCCGGCTGAAGGCTGAAGTCCTCGCCCGAATGGAAAAAGGTGAAAAATAGCGCCGGCGCCACCAGCGCGAAAGGCGACCCTTCGACGATGATCGCCACCCGGCCCTCGGCCAGATGGGCAGCCACCCTGTCGGGGCGCTCGGTGGAGAGGGACTGCGGCAGCGGCAGGACGAATCGGTCCTCGATAAACTGCTCGAGGTGCCCAGAGTCGTTGAGGTAGTCGCTGTCAACCTTGCTTATGCGCCGTTTTACTTCGGCAACGAGCTTCGGGCTGGCCACCGACTCCAGGTACATCACCGCGCAGTTCATCCTGGTGCGGGCCCCTATCGGGATAAGCTCGGTGACGAGGTCGGTCGCCCGCAGCATCGACCTCACCAGTCCGGTGTTCACCCGCAGATTCTCGCTGAAAGCCGCCTGCGAGCCGCGAATGCTCTGTTCGGTCATCGGCCTGCCTACACCGCGGTGCTCCCAGCCTTTGGTTTCGACCAGCAACGCTTCTGATGCGCCGTCGAAGAAGATGACCGTGTCGCCGCTGTTAACTCCGGACTGAACCTCGCGGAAGGTCCCGGCCTGCTTGACCTGGGTACCGGGGAGAAGCTCCTCGCTTATCTGTTTGAGCAGGCCCTCGCCGCCCGTCTGACGCCGGCCGCCGGCCAGCAACATCAATGGCTGGAGAATGCCCAACGTGATGAAGTTGCCATTGGTCAGCCCCTCAAGAAAGACGAGAGTCGCCTTGAGGGGCGGCTCGGTGCCCAGCGTTATGTGGCGCAGCACGACATCTTTATTTGCCGGCAGGCTGTATAGCACCTCGATAATTTTCCGGTTCTCCTCCAGGCTGGTGCTGACCGGACGTTCCGCCATGTTATCGGCGTAGGTATCGTATGACAACAGGATGGGACGCAGCGCTGTCCACTGCTCTTCCAGCGCCGCGCATTCGGCTGCAAGAACCCCGCCTTTATCCGCCCACTCCCCGGCTTCCAGCGCCGCCTTGGTCTTAACGATGGTTATTTCCAGCCTCCGGCCGAAACGGATGAGGGCCTCAAGTTCCCCGCCAGCGCTCTGCAGGCCGTCTTCTGTCTTCGCGCCGTCTTCCCGCCCGTCGTCGAATCCTTCCCCCAGCACGAAACGGCTGGGCTCGGCCGGCGGCCGGTAAACGAACAGCCGCCTGAGCAGCCTGCCTATCTTGAACAGCGAATTGTCTTCCACCGGATTCCACCTTCGGGAAATATTACTGTCCCTATTCTTCCCTGACAGGGGTAATATATCCGGACTTAGGGGGCATAAACGAAAGCGGCGGGCATCGCCCGCCGTCCTTGCGGCCTTTGTCAAAAGCGGCCGCTAATCTTGGTTGTCTATTCCGTCGCTGTTCCGATATTTCGGTAAGCTGAATCCGTGGCCGAGGACTTCCACCGCATCCTGCACGATCATCAGGGCGTGCGAATCGATGGCGTCGACGATCGGTTTTATTTTGGCCATCTGGGTCAGTGAAACCACCACGAAAACCACTCTCTTGTCCTCGCGGGTGAAGGCCCCCTGGCCCTTGATGAACGTTACTCCCCGCCCGACTTCGTTCATAATCGCCGCGGCGATCTCGTCGCTGCATTCGGAAATAATCAAAACGGTCTTTTTGGTATTGAAACCGGCGATTACTTTGTCGACCGTCATCGCGCTGACATACATCGAAACCAGCGTAAACATCGCCGGCTTGGCGCCGAACAGGAAAGCGGCGACCGTCATCAGGACGGCGTTGATGGCGAGCATTACGTGGCCGGCGTTGAAGGCGAAATACTTCTTCACCAGTACCACGATGATATCCGAGCCACCCAGGCTGCCGTTGACGCGGAAGACGATCCCCGAGCCGACGCCCGACACGAGGCCGCCGAAAATGGCGGCCAGCAGCGTATCGTCGACCGCCGGTCTGGCGGTGAGAAAATTGGTGGCGTCGATGGCAACGGTGAATATTACCAGACCGTAGAGGGCGCACAGAAAATACGCCCGGTCCATGAAGCGATATGCGGCGTAGAAGAGGGGGATGTTGAAAACTGCGATCATCAGGCCGATCGGCCAGTCAGACAGATAATGGAGGATCATTGCGATACCGGCAATGCCCCCGCTCAGCAGGAAATGCGGCACGAAAAAAGCGTTGATGGCGACGCCGCAAATGAGTCCGCCGACGCCGGTAAACATATACCGCATAGCCTCGCGGCGCCATTCTTCCTTTGCAGTTAATTGCATGCTGCTTCCCTCCGGAGCGTCTTTTTCGGCTGGTCCCCCAACCGACTTTTATTATATAGGTTGTCCCGTCCGCACGCAATATCGCCGCAAAGAAGAAACCCCGCGAGGCGGGGTTTTGAGCCGTTAGAATTCGTCTTCCCAAGATATGAATGGCTTCTCTACATCGACCATCGCGTTCACCATCAGTTCGACAAGGCCGCCGTAGATGATGTTGTACTTGTCGCGGAAGCCGTAGTGCTCCATTAGCGAGTCGCGGGCAGCGCCCTTGCAGTTGGAGCAAGGGGCGCAGTAATATTTGGGGATGGAGGGGTCGAGGCAGTCCTTGAACGCCTCCAGCACCTGATTAGCCTTCATGCGTGACGCCACATTGTTCCGCCACTCCGGGAAGTTCAGCGAATTCATCACGGCGAAACCGCTGCCGCCGCCGCAGCAATAATTCATTACGCCGGCGTTGGGCATTTCACGGAAGCAACCGGGCGGAGTAATGGCCTTGAGGACGTTGCGTTGCGGCGAAACGATGCCCATCAGGCGGACCATGTTGCAGGGGTCGTGGAGGGTAATCGGGAAGTTGTTCTTGCTGGGGTCGAACTTGATCGCCCCGCTGGTGACGATCTGCTCCAAGAGCGGCAGGCAACCCTCGCGGGGGATGGCCAGATCGCCCACGCACACCCGGTCGGCGATTTCGACGATCGCCTTGGTGGCATGACCGCATTCGCCGACGACGATCCGCCGCACGCCCAGTTTCTTCGCGGCCTGGACCTGGGCAACAGCCACGCGGGCAAACTGGAAATCGTCGTACCAGGTGCCGTAGTTTACCCCTTCGTAACCCATCGATTCGCTCGACAGCGTCCAGTCTATGCCGGCGGCGTCGAGGAGGATGGCGAAGGCGGCCGGGTTCTCCGGCCAGGATACGTATTCGCCGGCATTATGGATGAGAAGGATGTCGGCCCCCTTCTTGTCGATGGGAATTTTTATCCTTCTGCCGATTCTCTCTTCGATGTCGTCTTCGATGAACTCGATGGTGTCGAGGAAGGCGGCCGGCGTCATGCCGGTCGAGGAGCCGGTTTGCAGGTGGCGCATCGAGCCGCTCTTATGCACGCCCTCGGCGGCGATACCGAGTTCCTGGCTGAACAGTTTCCTTAATTCGCGGTTCATCAGAGCGTTATCGACCCCTACCGGGCAGGTGGCGGCGCAGCGGCGGCAGATGGTGCAGCGGTAGGTCAGTTCGGCAAGGCGGTAAATGGTCCGCCAGTTGAGTTCGACGTCGGCGCCGACGAAGCCGCCGAGCAGGCGGCCCTCGGTTGTGAAATAACGCTGGTAGATTTTACGCAGCAGTTCGGAGCGGTAGTTTGGGCGGTAAATGTCCTGGCGGCCGCTCTCGACGTAAATGGGGCACGCCTCGTTGCAAGTGTTGCAGCGCACGCAGTAGTCGGTGCTGAGCGAGGTCGGCTGCATGAACGTCCAGTTGCTTTCTTGGGAAAACAGTTTTTCCAGGCCGCGGAGGAACTTGTTGACGAGTTCTTCCTCCGCCTCTTTGGTGGCCGGCGGGGTTAGAGCGAGAGCCGAGAAGCCGTCGAGGGAAAAGTCGTATTTCTCTTTCCAGTCCGGCTTTACGGGTTTAAAAGGCTTTTCCTCGTAGCCGGGAACCTTGTCCAGGTCGGTAACGGCCAGCGGGCATAAAATTTCGGCCTGTTTGGCGATATCTTTGTGACTGACTTTATGTTTCATATTTACTTCCCATCCTCCTTCGGCTTGGCTGGATTGGCCGTCGCCTGCTCCAGCCAGGAGTCTCCGGATTTCAGGTGAGGAGCCGCCCACTGAGCTTTGTAGTGCAGATAGCCGCCGATCATTTTCTCGAGGCTGCCGCCAGCGACGAGCGGCTCGTCGTCCCACATGATGTTGTGATAGAAGAAATATTTGGCGGCGAAGTGCAGCATGCGGCTGAAGGGCAGGTAGATGAGGAAGATGCCGAACAGCAGTACTTCAAGCGTCATCATAGGAGGCAGGGTTATCGGTTTGAAGGTGTACAGCGAAACGGCGTAGCCCCTGGCGAGGACAAAAGAGGGGTCTTCGATCAGCCAAGCGGCCAGCCCGATGCCGAACAGAGCGATAAGCAGGTAGAGGTTGAGGAAGGTAATCGGCGATGAATAGTCTTTGAGATCTTCGTCGGTGTAACGCATCCACAGCAGCCCCAGGCAGCCGTAAAGACCAAGGACGAGACCTACCGCTCCGGCGATGACCGTAACTACGTTCAAAGCCTGAGCCCAAAAGACCGTCGATGCGCCGGAAATCTTCAGGCCGCCGATCAGCTCCATGATGGCGCCGAATTTCACGAGGCCTATCCAGCCGATGATGAGATAGAAGCCGGCATGCATGGGGTAGGAGAAGTTCCACATCTTACGGTTATAGAGAAAAGTACGCTTGAGGAGGAGAATCTCTTCGGCCATTTCGGCCAGCTCGTGGGCAAGGCTAATGTGACGGGGCTGTTTCCAGAACTCGACCTTTTGGAAAGCCGAGCCTGCCGGCCCCTCGTGGGCGATCGGGTAAAGATCCCACCGCAGGTGACGGGGCATAGAAGCAATTGTGATAACCTTCTTCAGGGTAGCGGCGACAAAAACGATGACAGCCAGGTACATGAAGGGACCGGCGATCAGCCAGCTTAATGTGTCACCCATAGGCGTAGTCCTCCCGTACGATTATTTCACTTCAATTGTAGCAGACTGCCCCCCGACTTCATATGTGGTTTTTGTCACAAACTCATAGAGGAATGTTATAACCTGATAAGTAACGGGTTCACGGAAAATCCAGGGAGAAAACCAGCAGGTTGCCGGCCGCGGCGCGGGGAATACTAACAGGAGTGACTGCGGAGGTGTTGCCGGTGTCCTTCTGGCTGATGAAAACCGAACCCGACGAATTCTGCTACGACGATCTGGTCCGCCTGGGGCGCGACCGCTGGAACGGGGTGCGCAACTTCCGCGCCCTCGCCAACATGCGGCAGATGGCGGCCGGCGATCTTGTCTTCATCTATCACACCGGAAAAGAAAAGGCCATCGTCGGCGTCGCCGAGATTGTCGCGCCCGCGTACCCCGACCCGGCCGGCGACGACGCGCGCTTCGTGGTCGTGGATGTTGCCCCGCGTTACCGCCTCCAACGGCCGGTTACGCTGCGAGAGGTCAAGAGCGACCCGGCCTTCGCCGACTGGGAACTGGCGCGCCTCCCCCGCCTGTCGGTGATGCCCGTGCCGCCGGAGCACTGGCAGCATATTCTCAACATGGCGCAGGAAAGAATCTGACGGCATGCGAAAACCCGGGGAATCTCCCCGGGTTTTGTTGTTGTGCGCCAACAAGGTTAATACCTTAGACCTTGAACCTGCCGACCGCCGCCTGCAGATCGCCCGCCATTTTGGCCAGCTCCCGGCTGGACGAGGCGATTTCCTCCAACGACGCCGACTGTTCCTCGGTGGCTGCCGATACCGTCTCGGTCTGGCCCATCGTATCCTGGCTGATGACTTTGATCCCACCGACAGCCTTGACCGTTTGTTCGCTGTCGCCGGCGAATTCGTTTATGACGGCCGCTACCTCTCCCGACCGCGCGGATACTTCGCCCACAAGCTCGATTATGCTTTTGAACGCCTGTCCGGCCAAAGATACCATCTTCGTACCCTCGCCGACCTCTCTGGTGCCCTTTTCCATCGCCGTCACCGCCTGGGCGGTTTCCGCCTGTATTCCGCCGATCAGGTCAGCGATTTGGCCAGCAGCTCGTTGAGACTGCTCGGCAAGCTGTCGCACCTCTTCCGCCACTACCGCAAAACCTCGCCCTTGTTCGCCCGCCCGGGCAGCCTCGATGGCGGCGTTGAGAGCGAGCAGGTTGGTCTGACCGGCGATACCGGTGATCGTATCGATAATCTGGCCGATCTCCTTGGACTGTTCGCCCAACTTGGCGACTACGGCCGCCGAGTCGTTGACCGTCGCTTCGATCCGGGCCATCTGGGAAACTGCCGTTTCGACCGCCTGGCCGCCTTCGCCGGCCGAATGGGCTGCCTTGCCGGCGAGGTCCGCCGCCGTCCGAACATCGACGGCGACCTGCCGTGCGCCTACCGACATCCGGTCAACGGTTTCGGCGGTAACAGTGACTGCTTCAAGTTGTTTTCCGGCGCCGGCCGCCACCTCGGTGATCGATTCGGCCACCTGCCCGGCCGCCTGAGCCGATTGCTCTGCGCTGGCGGTCAGTTCCTGGCTCGATGCCGCAAGCGTTTCGGCCAGGCCGCTGACTTGGGTAACAAGAGCCCGGAGATCGGCCACCATTTTGTTGAAGCCGGCCGCCAGAGTTCCGATCTCGTCGCGCGATTCAACCGACACCACCCGGGTCAGATCTCCTCCCGCCACCTGGCTCACGCCCTCGGCAAGCCGCTGTACCGGACCGGCAATACCCCTGGCCAGCATAAAGGCGAAGCAGGAGCCGAGGACAAGAGCGAACAGCGCGGCCACCGCGATGGCGGTCAGCATTCGGTTGCGTTCAGCGTACATCTCGGAAAGGTTTTGGCCGGCGAAGATTATGCCCAGCGGTTTATTATTCGGGCTCATAATCGGTGCGTAGGCGGTAAAGTGATCGACACCGAGGATTTCTGCCCGGCCGACGAACCGCTCCCCTTTCCCCAGTATTTTGGCGGAGAGCTCTTCGCCGAGCTTTGTGCCGATCTGTCGCTTGCCGTCTTTGACGATGGTGGTTGAGACTCGCTCATTGCCGAGAAAGAAGGTTGCTTCCACCCCGAACATCTTCTTGACTTGATCGACAATCTCGTCGCGGCTGGCGGTATAGCCGGGCGTCACCACGCCGACTATCTTTCCTTCAGCGTTTTTCACCGGCGCACCGGCGCGGACGGACAGCTTGACTACCGTGCCGGGCTCGACGGCGGCGAGAACGCTGCCCTTGAGGGCAGCCTGGACATTGGCCTGGTTGGCGACACTGTCGCCCGTTTTCGCGTCGTGGGTGCGGGCAACGACCACGCCCTTATCATCACTTATCGTGACCGAGTCTATCTTCGCCTCCTTGGCAAACGGCCCCAATATGCGGATAACAGCGCCTGTGTCCTTGGCCTCGATAGCTTGGCTGAGCCCGGGATACGCGGCCATTACCAGCGCGTTGGCGCTCGCAAGTTTCTTATAATCCTCGAGGATGTTCGCCATCCCCTCAAGGCCCTGGATGGCGTTGGCTTCATAGGCCTTTTCCTGTGTCTTGCCGAGAAAGTATACTGCCGGCACGGTTGCGGCGGCCACAGCCACTGCGACGAGGATAATGACATAGACGATCAGCTTTTGCTTGATTCCCATTGCCACTTCCATCTCAGCTCCCCTGATTGTTGATTTTGTCAATAAGTTATTTTCGCCTCAATCTAACAGATTCCTATTACAACAGTTGACATTTTTCCAAAACTTTTATTTTATGTTAATTCCTTGTCGAATATTGTCGTGATTATAACAAAAAGCGTCTCCTCCCATTTCTGAGAGGCGACGCTTTCGAGGGAGTAAATATGCTACTTGCTGGCTGTCGCCCGCGGCTTGGTAAACAGCCTTAGCACCCACAGGAAAAGCAAAGCTCCGACAGTGCTGGTGATGATGGCGCCGATCACGCCGTAGGCCGTTATCCCCAGCAGGCCAAACACGAAGCCGCCTACCAAGGCGCCTACGATGCCGACCGCCATATCGCCCCACAGGCCAAATCCGCCGCCGCGGAAAATCTGGCCGGCCACCCAGCCGGCGACGACGCCGATAATCAGAAACCATGCTATTTGACTGAAATCCACTTATTTACCACTCCTTTCATCAATCACCAATAATTGGTGCCGCATCCATAATATTGCCTACTTCTACGCCTTTTATACAAAATAGGCCTTGATTCGCATGTCTGCCGCATTCCAGGGGGAATATTTTCTCAGCTAGCCACGGAGGGTTAACAGCGCCAGCGGAGAATAAAAACAAAGCGGAAACTGTTTACCCCTTCCCGCGTAGCGGATAATCCGCCCAGGCAACGGCGAAAACGGGAGGTAGATAAGTGAACATCATCGTGACGGAGAGAATTGCCGAAGTCGGCATATACTACCTCAGAGAAAACGGATTTTCCGTCGAGGCTTGCCTCGGTATATCCCAGAGCGAACTTCTAAAGGTCATCCACCGCTACGACGGCCTGATTGTCCGTAGTGTCACCCGGGTGGACGAAGAGCTCCTCGCCAGAGCAAAAAAGCTGAAAATCGTCGGAAGGGCGGGAAACGGCCTTGACAATATCGACCTGCCGGCCTGTACCATGCGTGGCATCCCGGTTGTCAATACCCCGGCCGCCAACGCCATGTCAACAGCCGAACTTGCCGTCGGCCTCATATTTGCCGCCTTCCGCAATATTCCCCAGGCTTACCGCGCCGGGAAAGCCAAGGATTTCCGCCGTGTCGTTTATTTCGGCCATGAGCTGCACGGCAAAACTGCCGGCATCGTAGGCCTTGGCCGCATCGGTTCCTTGGTGGCGACAAAACTTAAAGCTCTGGGTCTTAAGGTTATCGCCTATGATCCGTATATTGAAGAAGCCCGCTTCGAAGAACTGGAGGCGGAAAAATGCGCCACCCTGGCAGCTCTTCTTCGCCGGGCCGACGTTATCACCGTCCACGTCCCCAAGAAGCCGGAAACTACGGACCTCATCGGCGCCCCGGAGCTTGATCTCTGCAAGCCGGGGGTGCGGATCATCAGCACCTCCCGCGCCGGCATCGTCAACGAGCGGGCGCTCCATGCAGCCCTGCGCAGCGCCCACGTCGCCGCCGCCGGGCTCGACATCCTCGACCCCGAGCCGGACTTCGAGGCCGCCCCCGGCGAACAGGACTACCATCACCCCCTCCTGGAACTCGACAACGCCATCATCACCCCGCATATGGGAGGGTCGACCGAAGAAGCTGAGCACACCATCAGTATGACCCTCGCCCGTTTGGTGACAAGAGCCTTTACAGGCCAACCCCTAACCGCGGCCAACAATATAACCGGCCTGCCGACAGGCCGCTAACCCAATATTAAAATAAGGGCACCGCGCGCGCGGTGCCCTTATTTTAACGAATGCCGGAAGCGGAGCCATCTGCCAAGCTGACATCGCGGTCAAAAACAGGTGGCTCTCATAAACTACCTCCCTCGCAATGGATCAAATCTTTTACAACTTCTCCCGCCAGGATCAGCCCCGCCACCGAGGGAACAAACGCGATGCTGCCCGGTATCTGACGCCTGGTGGTGCATTTCCGGGGCGTGCCCGGCGGGCAGACGCATCCGGTAACGCAGCTCGTTTCCTCGCTTTCCCGCGGCGCGACCGGTTTTTCCCGCGAGTATACGACCTTTAGGGCCTTGATGCCGCGGTGTTTCAGTTCGTAGCGCATCACCTTCGCCAGCGGGCAGACGGAGGTGCTGAAAATATCCGCTACCTCGAATTTCGTCGGGTCAAGCTTGTTGCCCGCCCCCATGCTGCTGATGATGGGGATATTGCGCTCAGCGGCCCGCACGACAAGATCGATCTTTGCCGTCACGGTATCGACGGCATCGATAATATAGTCGTAGTCGTCGGCGATGAGCTCCGTCGCCGTCTCGGGCAGGTAAAACTTCTGGTGAACTGTTACATGCGCGTCAGGGTTGATCTCCAGCACCCTGTCTCTCATAACCGCCACTTTCGCCTTGCCGATCGTCTTTGTCGTCGCGTGGAGCTGCCGGTTGAGGTTTGTCAGACAGATACAGTCGTCGTCGACGAGAACCAGTTTACCGACCCCACAGCGCACCAGCCCCTCGACCGCGAACGATCCCACCCCGCCGACGCCGAAAACCGCCACTTTCTTCGTCGCCAGCACGGCCAGCGCCGCCGGCCCGACGAGCAGTTCCATCCGGGAAAAACGATGCAGCATAACCCCACCCTTTCGCAGAAACCGTTGTCCTTAAAGTATCCTCTACTATACGAAAATACACCGCAATCACCTTAATCCCTGCCAAACGTTCCAGCCCAAACAAAAGACCTCCGCTTTTGCGGAGGCCCCGGTCAATCTTCCTCATCTTCATCCTCCTCGTCCGGCGCTTCTTCGCCCTGGAGAAGACACTGGCGGATGAGTTCGAGCACAGCCAAAAAATGCTCGCCCTCGCGGCGAATATGGTCGGCCACCAGCGGAGGGAAAACCGCAGCCGCCGCGCAGCGGGCGACCAGGCTTTCCGCCGTGGCGAAAAAATCGACAGCTTCGTCGGCAGCCACCCTGAGATCCTTTTCGAACTGGACAAGCTCGTTATTCGGTCGGTAATGCCACAGCATACTGGCAAGATCGCGGGCCTGAAGATTCAGCGTGTCAAATTTCTCCCCCAAACACTTGGCCTGCAAGACAAAAGCCCGTTCCGTCGGATCGATGAGCCCGCGGATAAACTTGGCATGGTCGGCGATGCCACGTACCCAGAAAATGTTCTCGCTTACCATGGCATCCACCGGAAACGCCATCGCGCAACCGACGATTTTTTTCAGCAGTTTCCGGAAATAGAGCGCCTCGCGCGACAAGTGGTCGACAAAAAGCGGGGTTAGCCAGCCGCCGCACAACCGGCAATCCACGATCAAGTGAAGAATATGCCGGTTAAAAACGAAAAACTTCCCTACCGCGATCATCGTCACGGCAACGAGGCGGGAAAACTCTTCCCCAGACGTCTCCTTGGCAAAGCGGTCCTCAAGATCGCCGAAAACGGCCGAGAATCTCTGTGCTTCTATCTTCAGATCGCTTTCCGCGCACGGAAGCCCAAGATCGATAAACTGTGCGTGATCGCGCATTATTCTAAGCCAGAAAAGCACTTCCGCAATGGCAGGGGGCGGGAAGGGCTTTACGCCGCGGCAGAAAATATCCATACTTACCCCCCATTCTTCTCGTTTTACTATATTTTATGTCATTACCTCCCATGTGTGCCCCGACTGGCCCCGAAGCCAACCGAAAAGGAGACATGAAGCTTGTTGCTTCATGTCTCCTTGAATGACCGGGTTCTCTGCCGCGCTACGGCATCAGGCGGCCGAATAGCTGCTCCACCAGACCGGGCGCCACCGTCGCCGCGAGCAGCAGGATAGTAAGGACGATTATCAGAGCGGCGAACGCCCAGGCGACAAGATTATAAAGGGGCGAGTTGCGGTACTTGCCCATGATCTTGGCATTGCTGGCGATGAGCACCATGAAAATGAGCACCGGCACGAGCAAGATGCCGTTCACCACCTGAGTTGTCAGCATGACGTGGTAAAGAGACAACCCTGGCCACAGCACAAGGATGGCGCTGAAAACGATGATGGCGGTGTATAGGCCGAAAAATACCGGCGCCTCCTTGTAAGACTTGCTGATGCCCCTCTCGAAACCGAAAGCCTCGCAGATGGCATAAGAGGTACTGAGCGGAAGGATGAAAGCGGCCAGCATCGATGCGCCGAACAGGCCGAAGGCAAACAGGAAGGATGCGTATTTACCGGCCAGCGGTTCGAGGGCAATCGCCGCGTCGGCGGCCGTTTCGATGGGAATATTGTTCACATGGAGGGTGGCCGCGGTCGCCACCACGATGAAGAAGGCGATAAAGCCGGTGAAGAAAGCGCCGACGAGCACGTCCCAGCGTGTATACGCGTATGTTTTGGCGGTTATTCCCTTGTCGACGATCGTCGCCTGGACGTAAAACTGCCCCCAGGGCGTGATCGTCGTGCCGATGATGCCAATCACCATCAGCAGGTACCCCGGATCGTGCGAGAAGGTGGGCGGCGTGGCCGCGACGGCTATAACCTCCCGCCACGGCGGGTCGACGATGAATCCGGAGATTACATAACTGAAGAAAGTTAGGCAGAGAGCGAAGAAAACCTTCTCGATCCGCGAGTAATTGGCCTTGAGCACCAGCCGCCACACAACAAAGGCGATTACCGGCACCGCGATATAGCGACTGATCCCAAATATCTCGAAGCTTGTGGCAATACCGGAAAACTCCGACACAGTCGTGCCGATGTTGGCCACCATCAACACCGACATGGCGAAAAAAGTCCATTTTACTCCGTACCGCTCGCGAATGAGGTCGGAAAGGCCGCGACCGGTCACCGCCCCGGTGCGGGCGGAAATCTCCTGGACGACGGTCAGGGCGAGAATGCTGATGAACAGCACGAACAGCAGGCTGTAGCCGTACTTGGCCCCGGCCGCGGAGTAGGTGGCTATGCCGCCGGCGTCGTTGTCGGCAAAGGCGGTGATGATCCCCGGGCCCATTACAGCAAGGAAAAGCACCAGCCGCTCCTTCATTCTCTTCACATCCACGCCAGCCACCTCCTTCCTTAGTAAAAAAGAAAAGACCTTCCCTGCGGAAGGTCTTTCATGTCGCTAAAAGTACGACCTTCCCTACTCGTCGAGTTTTAGCACTGCATAACGTAGAGCACACTCCTCAGCCACATTAGGTAGAACCTTACGCCGGTAATACCTGTTATACCCATTGGCGTCTCTCGACGTTTCCGGGCAGTGGCCTCTGTTTATGCAGGAGCCTCACCTAACAGAGAAATGATCGGTTTTCTTCTTCATTATATGCCTCACCGTACGAAAGGTCAATCATTAGCGCAAAAACATGAGTTAAAGTATCGCAAAACAGCCGTCATTCCCAAAATCGACCTCAGAACGGAATCTTTCGGCTTCCAAAGGCAAAAATGACCAGACGGGGGCTTTCCCCGTCTGGTCATGATCTTTTCAGCCTATTCCGGCTGGTCGGCAGGTTCCATTCCCCGGCGCCCTCTTATCTTCAGCCAGTAGCCCGCGGCTACAACGCCCGCGGTGAGAGCCACCTCGATAGGCAGAGCATATGCAGTCAGCATCACGCCGATAGCGGCGTCGCCGATAACCATCTTGGCAGCCGTCCAGCCCAGGATGGCCGCTCCCGCGTAGATGATGATCGGGAAGCGGTCCATAAGGCTGAGGATTAGCTGGCTGCCGAAGACGACCAGCGGGATGCTCATCGCCAGGCCGAGACCCAGCAGTATCCAATTGCCGTTAGCCACACCGGCGATAGCGAGAACATTATCGAGACTCATAATGACATCGGCGAACAGGATGACCTTGATGGCTTCGCTGAGGCAGGCGGCCTCATGGCATTTGACATCGCCCTTATCATCGGCGATCAGTTTCACGGCGATCCATATGAGCGCCAGACCGCCGGCGAATTGCAGATACGGGATTTGCAGCAGGTATGCTGCCGCCAGGGTCAGCACGATCCTCAGTACGACCGCGCCCATACTACCCCAAAATACGGCCTTCTTGCGCTGCTCGTGAGGCAGGTTTCTACTTGCCAGAGCTATGACCACTGCGTTATCGCCACTCAGTATCAGGTTGATGAGCATGATACTCCCTAACGCGGCTAATAGTTCCATCGAAACGACCTCCATTCTTTTTTTGTTTGTACGACCCCGGCGCTTTTACCCCTACTCCCCTCCCCAACAGGTCTCTTTATTATTCGCGTTGCAAAAATAAAAGAGACCTTTAGTATGACAATCGCCATACTAAAGGTCTCGCCCATTGGCCGGTGATAAACCTCCAACGACAGAGCCAGGTATTGCTACCGTAATGGTGACTCCGCCTTAACGGCTACTCCCCTTCAGTGATATTTATACTATCTTATTGCCTGCCGCGTGTCAACAGGAAATATTCTCGATTACCAGGCGTTCTTAACACAATAAAACCAATCGCTCTTCCGCCGTAACCAATTCGCGCTCGTAATCATATTATGTCAATAGGGATATCCCTAATAATCTCCCGGGAGGTGAAAATTGATGATTGACTATGACGATTATGACGACTACGCTTGCAGTTGCAAGACGATGAAGTGCATGGATAGCTGCCAGTCCATGAAATGCATGGACAGCTGCCAAAAGATGAAGTGCATGGATAGCTGCCAGTCCATGAAATGCATGGACAGTTGCCAAAAGATGAAGTGCATGGATAGCTGCCAGTCCATGAAATGTATGGACAGTTGCCAAAAGATGAAGTGCATGGATAGCTGCCAGTCCATGAAATGCATGTCGTGCACCTACGCCATGAAGTGCGCCAAGTGCATGCAAAGCTGTTATCCGATGTCCAGTTGCCACTATATGAAAAGCTGTCACTATATGAAATAACTGAGCAGTTAATATGCAGTGCCGGCCTCAAGCCGGCCTTCTCTTTGCCCGTTCGTCACGGCCGAAGCCCCCGGAGGCGGCGTTGCCCTGCATCCGGGGGTTTGGTCGCGGTCGCGCGTTCGGGATAAAGCAGGTGCACTACACCAGCGCCGCCAACCGTCGCTGGTCGATAGGGCAGGCTGCCTGGCGGTCTTTGAGCTGCAAATACACCTGCTCGGTTTGCGGGTGGAGGCAGGCGGGCCGCTGGGGACACCGTTGACAGTCAAAGCAGCGCGGGTTATCAGGGCGGCAGACAAGCATCGTCGGGTCGCCAAATTCGCGTGCGACGCCTGCTACCACCTCAGACGGGTAGAAAACACCAAGCGTGTCGACGATATCCGCTTCGCTCCGTCCCGCCACGCGCGCGCCGAGGTAATCGGCCACGCATCTGTAATACGTCACTGTCCCTGCAGCATGGGAGGCGGTACGGCTGAATGCCACAAACCGCTCGAAAACTTCGGCGGCGCCCGCCAAATCGCCGTTTCGAAAAAGCAGGGCGGTCAGAAGCAGATCCAGGCTGCCGAAATACCAGGGAAAAAGCGCCGGATCGCCGACCGGTTGGTTGAGGAATTCAAAAACATTCGCATCCGGGCTGTACGGCAATTGACGCAGAAAGTTTATAATCCGCCCCCTTTCCTCCGGATCGAGCTCGTCGAGTCTCCTGACAAGCCTGCGGACATCGTTGTAGGCGGCGTATTCCTCAATCGCCCCGACGTCGCTGAATGTTTCGATTTCACTGAAATGGGGGATGGTCACATGGAAGGCGGGAAACCCGAGGAAGGATACGTCGCGGGCATAAGCCTGAAACCCGTCGGCTGCCAGCACCGCTAGCAGGTGCCGCAGCAGGTCCCGGTTGCTGTCAGCCTTTATTTCGTCCCACTCCCGGAATGTATAGCTCGCCTGCGGTCCAAAAAACTCGCTCGGGTACACCCCCGAGCCGTTGACCAGGATGCCGATCAGATTATTGCCGTCGTCCGCCCCGGCACGGTAGGAAAACTCCCGCATCCCCATCATGCTGCCGATGTCCTGGCCTTGCAGCAGTTCGGTCAACGTTCTCTCGGCGGCGATCTCGAACAGGGGATGGGAGCCGAATTTAACGAAATAGCTCTGGTCGGCAAGGTTGATATATACTATCCCGACCACCGGGTACCCTTTGCCGAGCGAGCAGTCCTTGACGATTACCCGACAGGCGCCGCGGGCCTCGATAGCGGCGATCATGGCGGCTATGCGGGGGAAACGGGCGATATATTCGCCTGGTATCGTAGGCGGCACTATTTTCTCCCTGATGATCCGCTGGTTTACGTGGCGCTCGAACAACTCGGCGATCCCCTGGACCAGCGCCTCCTGCGGCGTATTCCCGGCGCACATGCCGTTTGACATATACATTTTTGCGGTCATCTTGACCGGCAGGTAGGAAATATTGCCTGTATGCAAGTTGCCGTAAGGAACGGCGGCAAAATCGGCTGGCAGGTCCTCGTACGTCACCCCCTGCCACAGTTTGAGAAGCGCCTCCTTATCCGTTGCCGGGTCCAGTCCCGCCAGTTGGGCGGTCAGCCACTCTCCGCCAGCGGTGAGGAGATCGGCCGTGCTCAGAAGTATTTCGTCCGGCGCGTAATAGAATCCCTGGCGGGCCAACGCCTCGGGGCTGAGATCGAAGCTCAACCGGAAAGTGCAGAGGTTCTGCAGCCTCTCCATCAGTTCGCCGTAGGCGCTTGCCAGCGCGTACTCGTGAGATGTGCCCTTGCCGTTGACGGACAGATCGGTGCCGGCGATATTCACCGATACCGAATAAAACCCCTGCAGGGAGTTGCGCCACGCCTTCTCTATCGGCAACAGGCCCATCCCTGTCAAAATATCCTTGATCTTGCCGATCGTCCTGAGCGGCACCTCATCCTTATACTTCATTCCGGAAAAACTCATTTACGGCACCTCACACCAATTACTCGGGCAGACACGTCAAAACATTATGTCAAGACCCTGTTTTAATATATGCCGTAAGTTCCGGGCGAGTGACCGTTCGCAATTTGCCTGTCCGGCGCCGCTAAAACAAAAATGCCGCCGGCAAGCGGCGGCAGCATTAAGGCCGATGACAGACAAACTCAACGCGAGTGTGTGCGGACGATCAATACTTCGACCCGACGGTTCTGGGCCCGTCCTTCGGGAGTCGTATTGGCGGCCGTCGGGCGATACTCCCCATGACCGATGGCGCTGAACCGCGCGGGCTGGAGGTTTTGTTCCTGGGACATGAGGTATTTCATGAAGTTCAGGGCCCGCTTCGAGCTAAGATCCCAGTTGGTAGGGAACTCGGCGGTGTTGATGGGGATGTTGTCGGTGTGACCCGATATTACCACCTTTTGCGGCAATGATGCCAACATCTTGGCAATAGCGGTTCCGTATTCGCGCGAAGCCGGCACCATATCGGCCCGGCCCGATTCGAACAGCGCGGAATCCTTTATCCTGACGAGCAGGCCGTCGTCGGTGAGCATGGTGCCGAAACCACCGGTCAGGTTGTTATCCTCGATGTACTTGTCGATTTTTCGCTTGGCTTCCAGCAGTTGAGCGGTTTCCTGCTGAAAGTTACTGGCCCGTTCGTTGCCTATGGTGGATAATACCGACGGTACTTTATCAATTGTCTGCGGCTGGCTTTCCGCCTGCTGGGGCACCGTGCGCACGCTCTCGAAGATAGACGGGTTGCCCTGAAAAGCGCTGTTGAAAGCCTGGGCCATCTGCTCGAACTTCTTCTGGTCGACCTGGGAAGAAGCAAACAAAACGATGAACAGGGCCAGCAGCAGGGTTAAAATATCGGAGTATGGAACCAGCCAGGTCTCGTCGACATGCTCCTCGTGTTCCTCGCTGCTATGCCTCTTCCGTCGCATCGCCCTTTTCCTCGCCTTTGTTGAGAAGTTGCCGTTTGTTCTGCGGGACGAACACCCTCAGTTTGGCCTCCAGGGTGGCCGGGTTGTCTCCGGCCTGGAGGGAGAGTATTCCTTCCAGCATCATCTTCTTGAGCTCCGTTTCTTCTTTGGACATGAGTTTCAGCTTGTTGGCGAAGGGGTGCCAGATTACGTAGCCGGTAAATATACCGAACAGTGTGGCGATAAAAGCGGCGGCGATAGAGTGCCCCAACTGCTCGATATCGTCGAGATTACCGAGCGCGGCCACCAGGCCGACGACCGCCCCCAGCACACCCAATGTGGGGGCGTACATGCCCGCTTGCGAAAAGATGAGCGCTCCGACCCGGTGGCGCTCCTCCATTTGCTGGATGTCCAGGCCGAGAACGTCCACAACCAGATCGGGATCCATACCGTCGATGACCATTGTCAGGCCTTCCTTAAGAAAAGGGTCCTTTATCTCATCAAGTCCCGGTTCGAGAGCCAGCAGGCCTTCCCGGCGGGCGAGCTGCGACAGTCCGATGAACAGGCGCAATATCTCGCCGTGAGGCATCAGAACCGGTTTTACAAACAACATTTTTACCAGTTTGGGAAACTTTTTTACCTGCTCCATCGGAAATCCGTTGAGGAGGCATGCCGCCGTACCGGCGAAGATGATCAACATAGCCGCCGGGTTGAGCAGCGCCGATAGGCTGGCCCCCTTGAGGACCATCCCCACACTTATGGCGGAGCAGCCCAGAATCAATCCGATAATAGTCGACTTCTCCAATTGCATTCCCCTCTAACTATCATAATTGCTGCGAAGACCCTTTCCGGCCGCGCCGGCAATCATCCCGGCGAAATACCAACCAGGCGCCAGCTTTATGCCCTACGTGTTCGGTACTAAGATAGATTAGCTAAATTAGCAGGAAATCCTCTGTAAATAATAGGTATTTGCTGTGAAAAGTTATTTTCCACAAAGGGTATGCATCCCAACCCGGCCGGAGGCGCTGGAAGACGTATTCATCTGCGGCTTTGCTAAAATGGCAAAAGAGGAAGCCCTGCCTATGCAGGGCTTCCTCTTTCAGCGGACAGGCGCCGCGAATTTTATCCTTATGTCGACGATCTCCGGGCGGTTGCCCACCCTTATCGGCGGTCCCCATGTCCCGAATCCCGATGATACGATAATCTGGTAAGCCCCCTTGCGGAGATACCCCCAGTCGACTTCAAACATGCGACCGGTAACGAAGTTATTCGGAAACATTTGGCCTACATGGGTGTGTCCCGACACCTGCAGATCGACCCCCTGTCCCGCCGCCTCATCGAGGCTGTAAGGCTGGTGGTCCATGAGCAGAATGGGCAGCCGCCGGTCGACCCCTGCCATGACCGCCGCCAGCTCCTGGCGTGCCCGGCCGCCGAATTGTGCCCGGCGCCGGTCGTCGCGGCCGACGATGTAGAAACTTTCGCCCACCTTGACGTATTCATCCCTCAGCACCATGATGCCCGCTTCGCGCAGCCGGTCCGTGACCTCTTCAGCCTTGCCGCTGATGTACTCGTGGTTGCCGAACACCGCCCAGACCCCAAAACGCGGCTTCAGGTCGCGGAAAGGTTCGGCCATCTTCATTTCGACAAAATAGCTGACATTCTCGTCGATGACATCTCCCGGCAACAGCACCAGGTCGGGGTGCCGGCCGTTGATCGCCGCTACCAGTCCCTCCAGGCGCTCATTGCCGATGATCGGGCCGAGATGAATGTCCGACACCATCACCACCCGCAGCTCGGCGAGGTCGCCGGCCGGTTTGGCGATCGTCACCTCATACGGCGTCACCTGCGGGTTGCGGGCGTTCCACGAACCATAAGCCAACAAAACCACGACCAGCACGACCGCCGCTATCCCTACCGTCAGCGGTCGGTGAGCCGCCACGGTCAGCAGGCCTAGCCGCCGGACCAGGAATATGCCAAGATCGGCCACCAGCCACAACAGCAGGAAATAATAGAGCGCCGCCAGCCAGTAATCGCCGCTAAAGGCAAGGAAATCCTTGATCTGCGTCGGTACAGGCAGCGCCTTGACCCGCGAAGCGAGCGGCGTCACGGCGATTAACCAGAAAAGCGGCCAGAAAACCTTGCCCCACCCGGGCGTCAGGTGGGAAAAAATATACTGCCACAGGCGACTGCCCACATAGAAATTCAGCAATAAGTACGGCACTAAAACAATCAGGATAAATCCCGGCAACCACGTACCCCCGTTCGCCATCAGGCCGATATAGTGTACCTTTCCTAATTCGGTCCGTGCGGCGATAATCCTTCGCCGTGCGGCGTAATCGTCTGGCCTGTCAAATCCTTATGGCCGCCCGGGACATTTTATGCTAATATCAAACCATACGACCACCGAGGAGGCTGTAAATGCGCGTAAAACCCGGCCCGACTGCGCTCCTGCTTATCCTGCTTATTCTCCTTTGCAGCCTTCCCGCCGCCGCGCAGCCGGGGTCGCTTACCGGCAAAACCGTCGTCCTCGACCCCGGCCATGGCGGCAACCAGGCCGGCGCGTTCCATCACGGTGTGCGCGAAGCCGACGTAAACCTCGCCATCGGGCTAGAGCTCAAGGCCAGGCTCACCGCTGCCGGCGCCACCGTCGTCATGACCCGCGCTACCGACGATCTGTCAGCCTCTCCCGGCATTACGCCCGTGGCCGAGCTCCAGGCCCGGGTCGATATCGCGAGGAACGCCGCCGCCGACATCTTCGTCAGCCTTCACGCCAACGCGCACCCCACAAAGCCGGAGACCGCCGGCGCCATAACATTTTACGCCCCGGGGCGGCCTAATGATCTCGCGGCTACCGTCCTCGAAGCGCTTGTCCTGGAAACCGGCGCCGTCAACAAAGGCGTGCGCCCCGCGAACTTCTACGTGCTGCGCACCAGCGATATCCCGGCGGTACTGGTCGAGGTGGGCTTTCTCACCAACCGCGACGAAGCCGCCCGTCTCGCCGACAGTGTCTACCAGCAGGAAATCGCCGCCGGCATCTGCAAAGGTATTATGCGGTATTTCCTCGCCCGCTAATCTAGTAAGGCTCCCGATAACCTCATTCGACGTATTATACCTAAAGCCCCGGCACAGCCGGGGCTTTAGGTATCCCATTCAGCGGTTCAGCCGCTCCTCCAGGATATCAACCGCCTGCTCGGGCGTCATTCCCGCAACATTGAGCATCGGAATCGTCGCGCTGTCCAGTTCGGACGCCATTCCGCTCAGCGCCACGTTGTCCGCCTGGGTCATGCTGTTGAAAGAACTCACAATATCACTATGATAGCTCGTGTACAAGAATGCGTCGACATTCGCCCCCGGCCGGCTAGCCTCCAGCATATCCACCACTTTGTAGCCCCTCTTCGCCAGCAGTCTCGCGACATCGTTCATCCGCGACTGGACCGCGACCACTTTAGCCATGCTGCTTCTTCCTCTCAGGTTTTATGCCTAGTATTCTTCCCGGCGTCCCTCTCTTATGCGGTGCGAGCGAAATAACCGCGGCGACTATTCACGGGAAAAAACAGCCATACTACGTGGAGGGGGTGGTAAGATTGACGTTCAGGATACTGTCGGACTCCGAAACAGGGCGCGCCACCTACAGCAAGGAAATTGACTACTTTCTGGAAAATGGCGTCCCGGTAGCCCGTATTCCCGAAGGCTGGCCCAACCAAATCCCGTCCAGGCAGCCGGAAGGCGAAGGCGACTAATAACCCCGCTCCCGCGACAGAAAGGCCAGGTGGCTAACCACCTGGCCTTTCTCTTAACCTATTACGACTGACCGCTGTGGCTTTGCAACAGCTTGTTCACCCTGTCCTGGATGCCGCCTTCGGGCGCCGCGGCCGGCTTCTTCTCAGAAGCCTTGACTTCGGCGTTAACTGGTTTGGCGGCGCTTTCCGGAACGGCCGGCGCAGGCTTGTCCGCCTGTACGCTGCTCCCTTGCAGCAGCCTGTTCACGCGGTCCTGGATGCCGCCTTCGGTGGCGGTGGCCTTTCCGGGCGCGTTGCTGACATGGATCGTGTTGTCGGTAGGCTCCTTCTTCGTGGATCTGCCGCCGGTCCAGGTGACACCCACCCGGCCGGCTTTCTCCCAGCCGTCGGAGCTCCAGCCAAAGGCCGCGTTCAGCATGACCGATTCCCTGGTGTAGTGGAAGAGCCCCACCGCGATGGCCTGTCTGCCGCTGTAGGTGCCGATGGCCGCCGAATACTGGGTCGGCTCTTTGGGGTTGTAGGCCATCGGCGCCAAGCCGGTCATCGCCATCGCCGTCGCTCCGAGGCGGTTCATCTTGTCGTGGGTATCCCGCAACTGGCTCATATTGACCGCGTCGGTGCCGTAGACGCCGGGAGCGACATTGGTGATACGCCGCTCGTTGCCGGGCGAGCCGACCGATACGGTGTTAGGCTGGTCGGCGACAGACCCTGCGCCGAGAGCGACGCTATTGCCGCCGTACGCCCATGCCTCTGCGCCGATGGCGGTGTCGAAATGACCGTCAGCCCTTGCATATGCGCCGATTGCGGTCGCTCCCACCGTGGGCTCGTAGTACCCGGCGGTCGCGCCCATGCCGTAAGCCGAGTTGCCTAGCCCGACGGCGGTTGCGCCCAGACCGTATGCAGCATTGCCCTGGCCGACAGCCGCGCTGTAGGCGCCTACCGCCGTGTTGCCCTCGCCCAAGGCTACCGCACCGTAGCCTGTCCCGATATTGGGCAAAGTGGCGGAGCTGGCGACTGTCGAGGACGAATCCTCATCGGCGCCGCCATTGACGACTACGCCGGTACCGATGGCGGTGTTGAAATTGCCGATGGCGACGGCACCGATACCGGCAACCTGCACGCCGGAGGCCTCGGATACCAGGGCGCCGACGCCGGCGGCCTGGTTGAAACTGCCGCCGCTGATGAAGGCGCCGATGCCGGTGGCGTAGTTATTCTCGCCGCCGTTCACCTGGCTGCCGACCCCTTGGGCGGTGTTGAAAGCCACCGCGCCTTCCTCGGCCACGAGGACGGTGTATTCCTCCGCCCAGACCGGCGTCACCGCCGTCGCGGCCAGAAAGGCCAAGGTCACCAACAGCGACAACGCTGTTTTACCTTTCATACGTTTTCCCCCTTTGCTAGGGACGCTGTGCTGCCGGCGGCGCTTAGCTCAGGAGGGCGGACTGGCCGCCCTCTTCGCCGCCGGCATTCCAGGCATTATTCCAGTAATCTGTTAGGGTTGATAGACATAAGCGCCAACGTTGCCGTCGGCATAGTTGCCGTTACCGTTCACAATGACGCTGCCGGCGCCGATGGCGGTGTTGTGGCTGCCGCCGTTGACGGAGGCGCCGACGCTGTCGGTTACGATGTTGCCGCTGCCGTTCACGACGAGCGCGCCCACGCCGGCGGCGTTGTTGTCATGGCCGAAGAAGGAGCTATTGACGATCGCGCCGTTGTTGCCGGTTACGTAGTTGAAGCTGCCGTCGACAACGACCGCGCCGACGCCGAGAGCGGCGTTATCATAACCGCCGATTACCTGGGCGCCCCGGTTGTTGTTGACAGTGTTGGCGAAGCCGTCGACGACGACCGCGCCGGCGCCGATAGCCGACAGGGACATGCCGTTCTGGACCACCGCGCCATAGTTGCTATTGACGCTGTTGCCGCCGCCGTTGACGATGACCGCGCCGACGCCGTAGGCTTCGCTGCCCGCCGCGTGGTTCGACCAGGCGCCGACGTTGTTGTTCACCGAGAAGTTGCCGAAGCTGTTGTAGACGACCGCGCCGGCGCCGATGGCCGTGTTGCCGCCGCCCCAATTGTTGTCGATCTGGGCGCCGATGTTGCTGTTCACGCTGTTAAAGCCGCCGCCCCAGATTACTGCCCCGGCCCCGAGCGCAGTATTGCCGAAGCCGCCGGAGATGTAGGCGCCGTTGTTGCCGTTGGCGTTGTTCCAGTTGCTGTTGACGATGCCGGCGCCGAGACCGGCCGCGGTGTTGAAGCTGCCGCCGCTTATGCCTGCGCCGATGTTGCTTGTCGCGATATTGGCGTTGGCGTTATAAGCCACCAGACCCGCGCCGTAAGAGTGGTTGCCAGCCGCGAACACCGGGGTGCAGAACGCCGCCGCGATCAGTAGGGCTGTACACAGGATTGCCAGTTTTTTCATTCTCTTTTCCCTCCAATTTTTTAGTTTCCGCCTGTTAACAACGACTTTTAATCTACTTGAAGACCGCCACCTCCCGAATAATCCCCTTCCTATATGGCTCAGTTCGGTCATCCGTAACCATCTGTACCCGCATGACCGCCTGTTCGACCCCTGGCAATTACTGCCGCGGAAAAACTACCGATAGGATTTCCTCTGCTTCAACAAATATACATATTTGGAAAGTGTTATAATTCCGCATGGATTTATATGGAAATATTTGTAATCTATTACAGTTTATGGCAAAAATTCCCATTTGTAAATAGTTTCCATCAATTTTGTTTCCTAAAAAAACAGACTGACACCCACTACAAAAGGTGCCAGCCCAGATTTAGACTGCTATTTCGTTCAAAAAATAATTTACATTTATTGTATTTTATGGGAGGTTTTTGCTGTTGAACTGCGAATATTAACAAAGAAAAAAGGAGGCGACACTATGAATATACGAAAAATTATCATTTTCACGCTGATGGCCTTGCTTGGCGGCAATCTTCTCCTGTCGGCGCCTGCTTCCGCCGCCCTGCCTGGCATGCTGCCCACCAACCACTACATGGCCAAAAACATCTCCCTCGCTCTCGGCGATTCGTCCGTCGCCGAGGGTACGCTGCCCGGCATCGTGGTCAAACCAAGCATGCCGGTGGCGATAAAAACGTTCGACCAATTCACCTGCTTCGCCGGCAACCATGAGCTTGTCCTCCGCATCGTCAAACACGACAACGGCTATGTCGTCGCCTCGACCGCCCCAATACCCGTCAAAGTCCCGCATGACGGCTTCGTGTTTACTCAGCCGACCGCCTGGAATATACAGTTCCCGGACATCGGCTGGTACCGCCACGAGGTCATCGTCGATGGCACCCCGATCGCTTACTACCATTTCGTCGTTTCCTACGCCCTGTAGGTGCACCGTGCGATAGAAAACCCCGGCCTGCAAACGCAAACCGGGGTTTTGTCGTTTTTCTTACCGCGATGGCGTTATCGCCAGCTGGGCGGTCATATTCCAGCGCAGGCGGTCGTCCCAGCGGTCGGGGGCTACCGTCACCGTATAGGTGATGTCGCCGCGCTTCTTCTCGCCGAACGGGCGGATGAATCTCACCCGGCCGGGTATCTCCAAACCTGGCACGCCGTCGAAGGTCAGGACGACTGGGTCACCCACCCGGACTTTGGCGACCGTCAATTCGGTAAGGTCGTCGCTGCGAACCTCCCAGGCCGACTCGTCGGCTATTCGCACAAGCACCGCGCCTACCGACGAGTGCTCGCCGACCTTCACGTCCAGATAAGCCACAGTGCCCGCCATTGGCGCCCTGAGCTCCGTCTTGTCCAACAGTCCTTCGGCTTCCGTCTGCCTGCTCCGCTGGGTGGCCAGGTCGGCCTCGACCTGGGCCAGCGCCGCCCGGCTCCTGTCGGCCGTTGTCCGCGCTTGGTCAAGCTGCTGCCGCGAAGTCGCTCCGGCCGCCGACAGCCGCTGATGGCGTTCCAGTTCCCGCTCGGCGTCCGCGAGGTTGACTCTGGCCTGCTCCACCGCCGCACCCGCCCGGGCCACGTCGGCGCGGGCGCTGCCCACACGGGCCGTGTAGTCCTGGCGCACCAGCCGGATAAGCGGCTGCCCGCTCTGGACAATGTCGCCTTCTTTGGCCAGCACCTCGCCTACCGTGCCGTCCACCGGCATCACCATCTGGGCGTAGCGCACCGGAAAAACGATGCCTTCGGCCAGTACGCGGCTGTCGGCCTTCACCGGCGGGATATCCTGCTTGTCGCCCTGGCGGCCGAAAAGCCACCAGCCGGACGCCGCGAGCACGGCCGCCAGAACCAGAGTGATCAGCCAATGACGCTTTAGCCAGCCGCCGCCTGCGATCAGTTTTTCCTTAACTGCCATATCCTTTTCTCCCCTATCACTCGTAACTCAAAACATCCCGGACGCTCAGCCGCGCCGCGTTGTAAGCCGGCAGCAGGCTGGCGATCACCGAAAGGCCGGCTGATAGGGCCAGCCAGATGCCGACCCCGAGAAAACTGAACGAGAACGCCAGCGGACTTTGCAAAAACAGCACCCCTACTTGATATGAGAGCAGCGCCGCCACCGGCAGGGCCAGAAGCGCCCCCGCCAGCCAGCTCAGAAGACCTATGCAGAGAGCCTCGACGACGAATACCCGGCCGATTTCCAGGCTGGACGCGCCGATGGCCCGCATAACCCCGATTTCGCGCGTCCTCTCCAGCACGTTTATCCCCATCGTCCCCGTCAGACCCAGAGCGCCGACTACTGCAAGCAGCACCGCCATAATCAACAAAAATGTGGTGATGATGTCGAACTGGGCCCGGATGCGCTGTTTCGCCTCCCAGGTTATGTCGACCTGTTGAACGCGGAGGCTGTTATTCTTCAGATGCTCTTCGAGGGCTCTGCCGAGCGCGGACTGGTCTTCCGGCTTGCTTGATACCGCCACCACCTGGACGGAACGGGACCGCCCGGATTCCTGGATCGCCCCCGACAGCCAGTCGTAAGGCGCGTACGCGAGCGGCCCGGTCATCGTGCTCTGCACGATGCCCACAACCGTAAACTTCAGCCGGCGGTTGCCGGTCTTGATAACCGCCGGGCCGCCCACCACGATGCCGGGGGCGTCCTTGATGACCTCGGTGTTGACCACCAGGGCGCTTTCATCTCCGGCCACCAGCCAGCGTCCCTGGACGACCTTCGGCTGAACCATTTTTGTATCGATCGGCGGGGCGAGAATGAAGACATTCTTGCTGGCCTCGTCCTCCGCCTGCCGGGTATCTTCTTTGAGAATCCGCCCGGAGGTGAAGCCCCACGGCTCCACCGCCTTCACCCCCGGTACCCGCGCCACTTCCTGCTCGATGCGGCTGGAGCGGTAGTTTTGGGTGAAGGTTATCGAAACATCATAGCGAAAGTACTCGAGCGCCCGGTCGAGGGTCGAATAAAGCGACGACCGCACCGCAAAGACGGCCATGAAGACGGTGCCGGCCACCGTCAGCGTCAGCAGCGTCAGCGCCAGGCGGCCCTTGCGGCGGAAGGTGTTTCGCAGTGACAGCACCACCGGCCGCTTTAGCCTGCCTAGTTTCCGCAGGCCGGCGTCCACCCAGCGGTCCACGCGGCCCCTGGCCTCCACGCCGCCGATGCCGTAATCGCTCACCGCCTCGCGCACCGTAACCCCTGTGCCGCGCCAGACGGGGTACAGGGCGGCCGCCAGCGGCACCAGGATTGCTACCGCCGCTTCCAGCAGCAGCACCAGCGGCGGCAGTTCGAGGCCGCCGGAGTCGAAGTTGAAAATCCCGGCCATGAAACGGGTAACGGCGTCCGCCGCCAGCGCACCAAGCGGGGCGGCAACCACAAGCGACAGCACGCCAAACGCCCCCACCAAGGCGAGATACAGGGCAAGAATCTGGTCCCGGCGGGCACCGATCGACTTCATTATACCGATCTGCCGCGTCTGCTGGGTAAGAATGGCCGACACGGTGTTGATAAGCAGGAAGGTGCCCAGGCAAAGAGACAACGCCCCCAATACTGCCAGCAGCAGGAGCATGGCGTTGATCGCCCCCTGCAGCTGATGCTCGCCCGGTTTATTCACCTGCAGCCAGAAGACTGTTGTGTTGCCCTGTTCGAGCTTCGTCCACGCCCGGCGGCCGATCGCCTCGATGGGCGCTGTTTCCTTGCCCTTCAGCACCCACGGCTCAACGACGAAATTCACCTGATCGAGCATGCGCGGCTCGTCTAGTTTCTCGAGGGTGTCCATATTGATATAACCGTAGTAGCGGCCGATGAACATGCTGGGTATCTGGCTGGGGTCGTACACCACCCCGGTCACTTTCAGCGTCCGCGAGCGGCCTGCGGGCGTCTCCACCGTGATGCTGCCGCCCTCTTTCACTCCCAGGGCGTCCAGCGACGAACGCTCGATAAGCACGTCCCCGTCGCCGGGCGGCCAGACGCCGGATTGCGGACGGACGACGTTGACCTTTTGCTTCTGGTAATCGGGGATGGCGGTCAGAAACATCTGCTTCCACTCGCCGCCGGCGCCGCGCACCCGCAGATCGACGTTGCGGCGACCGTCAGCCTCCTTGACCCCCCGCAGGCTGCGGATGCTTGCCACAAGCTCTTCGTCGAAGGGGTCGGCGTAAAGAGTGGCGCTGGCCGGCAGCGCCTTCCGCCAGCTGCGGTCCAGATCCCGTTCGAACATCAGGTACGAACTGTATATCATCCCGACTGCAAACACCCCAACCGAGATCGACAGCACCACCAGCAGGGTACGCAGCTTGTTGTCCGCCAGATCGGCCCAGACCTTGCGCCAGCGGGGTGAAAGTAACGACCGGTTAACCATCGCAGGTCTCCCCGACCGCCGCCGAACAGGCAATCCGGCCTTCGGCCACCGTCAGAATGCGGCTGGCCCGGTTGGCCAGATCGTCGTCATGAGTCACCATCAGAATCGTCTTGCCGCCCGCCGCCAGCTCGGCGAACAGATCGATAACCGCCGACGCCGTACGGTTGTCCAGGTTGCCGGTCGGCTCATCCGCCACCAGTAGCGGCGGGTCGTTTGCCAGCGACCTGGCGATAGCCACCCGCTGTTGTTGGCCGCCGGACAGGTTGGCCGGCAGTTTGTCGGCCTGGTCGGCCACCCCAACCAGTTCCAGCAGGCTCAGAGCCCTTTCCGGGCGCGCGGCCGGGTCGTGGACAGCGCAAAAATCCATCGGCAGCATGACATTTTCCAGCGCCGTCAGCGTCGGCAGCAGTTGGAAGAACTGAAATACCACTCCGACCGTGCGGCCCCGCCAAACGGCGATCTGATTCTCGGTCAAGCCGTGCACCGGCGTCCCGGCGACCCATACCGTGCCGGCGGTGGGCCGGTCGATCCCGGTGATCATATTGATGAGCGTCGACTTTCCGCTGCCCGATTTACCGACAACAGCCACAAACTCGCCGGCTTTCACTGTCAGGTCGACGCCGCGCAGGGCTTCGAATTCTCCCGCACCTGTCACATATACTTTTCCGACCCCGGACAATTCCACGGCCGCCATATCACGCCTGGGCTCGGGCAGATCCGCCGCGCCCAGCCAGGCCAGCCATTTGCCGTTCATCGTTTGGCCCCCCACAAAAAAAGAAAGTGTGCGTGGCTGCGCAGTTGGGTAGCCGCTGCGCAGCAAGCGACGAAATAATATATTAATATTCTCCATATAATTGGCAAATACCTCCAGCTATATCCGCAACGAAAAAATACCCCCTCCGCCTTCAGCTTCCCTGGCGCCATAATTACATTCTTACCAGCCTATCACAATTGATTATTCGCCGTCGCGCGCCGATTGCGCTATACTAAAAATACGATTAACCGGAGGTGCTGACCATGTGCAAAGATTGCGGCTGCCCCGCTCACGGCAGCTCACAGGTTAAATTCTTCGTCAAAGGCGTCAGTGAGAATCCCAGGGAAGCCGAAAAATCGCTCCGCGGCCTGCCGGGCGTTTATTTCATCAGCATCAACAACATCGAAAGCCTGACGACCGTCTACTACGACCCCAGCCGCACAACCTTCAGCGAGATAACCGCCAAGCTTGCCGAACACGGCATTCAAGCTATTGCGTGATCGTATCTAACTTTATGTGCGCAGATACAAAAACCACGGACTTAGGTCCGTGGTTTTTACTTTGGCGCAGTTCTTCCTATGCTGCTATTCGGTGAAATTCCCTGCCGCATCGAAGCGCATCTCAACAGGTTCGCCGACCACCGTAAGCCGCGGGTTGGCCTTCGCCTCCTCCAGCAGGGCCTCGGAAATACGAATCTCCTCAAGGTGCAGCGTATCCTGAATCCTCACCAGGCGGGCTTTCGTCAGGTCGCGGGCGTTGCATGTCTTTACGGCCGCCCGAACCGCGTCGCGGTCGCACTCGAACACCGCCGGGACCTTTGTGGGGATGAGAACCGTCGAAGTCAGGCCGTTGCAGTATGTCATCGGGAAATTTGTCTTGTTGACAAGCCGGCGGGTGGTGATATCGGCCGTTCCCATGCCGTTGGCGTTGCCATGGGTGGCATCAGTCAGGTCGAGCACCGCCAGCTTGGCGATGTCCGGCCCGCCGGAAGCGTAGGGGGTTGGATAGCGGCCGGTTATATTCGGGTCCATGCCATCACCCGAGATATCCTTGCCGATCCTGTCAACAACCAGCACATCGATCTGCGCGAACGGCAGGCTGGCCATGTTGGCTTTGGCTTCGACCAACAGCCTTTTGTCGGTTTCGATCAGTTCTTCCGGCGTCACCGCGACAACCTTGGCCACCTGATCATAGGCGTTCTCGACGCTGCCCACGCCGAACAGCACCGGCATCTTGGCCAGCACGATCCTGGCCATGGCGGGGATATGTTCGGCCATATATTTGAAGCTGAAGGCGTGGCAAGACTCGGCTCCCTTCTGCTTGCCGAGGCCGATGGTAATCATCTTCACCAGCCCGCTCTCGTTGGCGCCGCGGAACGCAGTATGAGGCTTGATGCGGTTGATGACCACGATGCCGTCGGCGCCGTGGGCATATTCGTCGATATAAACCGGCAAGCCGTTGTCCAGGCGGCCGATCTCCACCACCGCCATCGACGACATAATCGGGCATCCGGCGCTCTCCTCGGTCACTCCCAGGTTGGCCAGCACGTCCCGCTGCCCTTCGGCGGTCGCGCCGCCATGGCTGCCCATGGCCGGCACGATAAAAGGCTCCGCTCCCAATCGTTTCAATTCTTCGACCGTAACCCTGGCCAGGGTGGGAATATCGGCCACACCGCGGCTGCCCACGGCCACCGCCACCTTCATCCCCGGACGGACCCGCCGGCTTATCTCTTCCCTGGCAAGCTCCCGGCGCAGCGTACCGGCCACATCCGTCAGACGGGGCGCGGGAAAAGCCTGCCGGACCTTTACCATCCGGGGCAGCGGAATACCTCTGAGCAATTCCTGAATAACATCCACGATTTTAACCTCCCGTATAAGTGCGGTTTTTGCTCCATCCACTAATTCAGATCGCTGTCTTTATAGTATCTCGTGCCCTTGGCAGTAAGCTCAAGCGCCAGCCCTTTGTCGGTCATCTGGTACATCCAGATGCCCGGTCCCACCACCACAGCTCCCTGGAACGAATCGCCGCTAACGCCGTCTGTAGCCGCGGCAGTTGTCTGGCCGCCGAACTTCCAACCGTCGTTGACGAAACTGTTGAAAGCCTTATCGGTCTCGAAGACAAAAATCACGCTGAACTTCTTGATTCCGAGACCAAAGCCGATATCGACCTCCGCCATCTTCATGAAGACCTCTTCGCCGCTGCCGTTGTTCACCGCCATGCCTTTGCCGCCGCCGCCGCCGAAAAGAAAGAGCTTGAACCCGTGGTTGCTGAACACGGCGTACCCGGCCGCGCTCTCGATGGCTCCCTGAGCGCTCGGCTTCTCCTTGTAAAGCCGCCCGAGCGTACTGTCCGCCATCTTGCGCACCTCGCCGCGCCGCTCCTCGACGCTCGCCGCCGCCGCCACCGGGGCGACAAGCACCGTTGCCAGCATCAAAACCGCCAACACCCTAGCCACCAGCGTCATCCTCATGGATACCCCCCCTTAATTCCTCTTACGGCAAAGCGAGCAAACCCGCTTTATTAATACAAACTATATTTTCGGTGCGTGACATTATATTCCTGCCAGGCGCCTCATAAGAAGCCTTTCCTTCCGCCGGCCTCCCGCCGCATCCCACATCCCGGTTTTTTTTCTAAAACGAGAGGATTTTTCTTCCACAGATATAATTAATCAAAATATATTGAATAGTGACTCTGTGGAATTGTTATTTCACATCGTGGAAAAGGAGGGATAACCCTACCATTAATTTTGCCATTTCCGTACTTATTTAAGAGGAGGACTTACCCATGAAAAAAATTTTTGCGTTGCTTTTGGTATGCTTGTTCGTCGTAGTCGTCGCCGGGTGTGGCGGCCAAGCCGAAAAGTTCCCGACTAAAGCGGTCACCCTCATAGTTCCCTGGGCGGCCGGCGGCGGCACTGACGCCATTGCCCGCGGCCTCGCCAAAAACACCGAAAAAGCGCTCGGCCAAACGATCACCGTCAATAACGTCACTGGTGGCGGCGGCGCTGTCGGCCACGGCGCCGGCCTTAACGCCAAGAACGACGGCTACACCGTGACAATGATAACCTTCGAGCTCCTGTCCCTGCCCCCGCAAAAACTTGTTCCCTTCACTTATAAAGATTACGACCTCCTTATGCGGCTCAACACCGACCCCGCCGCTCTGACGGTAAAAGCCGACTCCCCTTTCAAGACAGTTAAAGACTTCGTAGACTACGCCAAAGCTAACCCCGGCAAAGTCAACGTGGGCAACTCCGGTCCCGCCTCCGTGTGGCACATCGCCGCCGGCCTTCTGGAAGAAAAAGCCGGCATCAAGCTCAACCACGTTCCCTTCAATGGCGCGGCTCCGGCCGTAACCGACCTCGTCGGCGGCCACATCCAGGCCGTAACCGTCAGTCCCGCCGAAGTGCAGAGCCAGGTTAAAGCCGGCAAGCTCAAGATGCTGGCCGTCATGAGCGACAAGCGCGACCCCAACTTCCCCGACGTGCCCACATTCAAAGAAGCCGGCTTCGATATCACCTTCGCCACCTGGCGCGGCCTGGCCGTTCCCAAGAATACCCCCGACAACGTGAAAAAGGCATTGGCCGACGCCTTCAAGAAGGGCTTCGACACGCCTGAGTTCCAGGATTTCGCCAAGAAGGCCGGCCTGGGACTCGCGTATGCGCCCGCAGCCGAGTTCAAGACCTTCCTTGACCAGACATCCGCCAACACCGAAGCCGTCATGAAAAAACTCAACCTGACGAAATAACCGCTGGCACGGGGCAAATGCCGGGCAACCGGCATTTGCCCTCCTGTATTGACCGCAGCATTGTTGCCCACCGGCAGAAAGGATGTAGTCTCTTGAAAATTCCCGACATAATTGCCGGCATAATCGGTCTGCTCATTTCCGTATATGTAATTATTACCGCTCACTCCTTCCCCGAAGACAAGGTGCTTCTCCTCGGCCCGAGCTTCTTTCCTACCGTCCTGGCCGCCGGCCTGGGTATCTTCAGCCTGCTGCTCCTTACCGCGGCCCTCAGGGGCAAATCGCGCCCCTCCACCGACCCCTTCAGCATCAAAGACCCCGGCGTTCACCGGGCCGGCATATCGCTGCTGGCCGTAATCGTCTACTGCCTGGTGCTGGGAGTGCTCGGCTTCATCCTCACCAGCACGGTCTATCTCTTTGGCCTCATGTATCTTCTTAAGCGGCGGGACTATCTCAAGATGGCCGCCGTTTCCCTCGGCATCACTCTTCTCATTTACGGCATCTTCAACAGACTGCTGGACATCTCACTGCCCGCAGGGTTTCTGGGCTAAGACACGATAAAGGTGGTTTACCATGGAACTAGAGTTACTGCTCAAGGGCTTTTCGATCGTCCTTCAGCCCAGCTGCTTCGGCCTTATCCTCCTCGGCACGGTGTCCGGCGTACTGATCGGGTCACTGCCAGGGCTTACGGCCACCATGGGCGTGGCGCTGCTCATACCCTTCACCTTCGGCCTGCCCGTCCACCAGGGCGTGGGCATGCTTCTCGGCATCTTCTGCGGCGCCATATACGGCGGCTCGATTTCCGCCATTCTGATAAGGACCCCCGGCACCCCCGCCGCCGCGGCCACCGTTCTTGACGGCTACCCCCTCAACCAGAAAGGCGAGGCCGGACGGGCCCTGTCCATGTCCATCTTCGCCTCTTTCGTCGGCGGTTTTTCCGGCGCACTGATCATGACCTTTGCTTCGCCGCAGATCTCCAAGGTCGCCCTAGAGTTCAGCGCTCCGGAATACTTCGGCCTGGCCATCTTTGGCCTCAGCATCATCATCTCCATCTCCGGCAACTCGATCGTCAAGGGCATCATTTCCGGCTTCTTCGGTATGCTCATTTCCACCATCGGCCTCGATCCGATGGCCGGCTACCCCCGCTTCACCTTCGGCTATATGGATCTCTTCGAAGGCCCGGCCTTCATCCCCACCCTCATCGGCCTGTTTGCCCTCTCGGAAGTCTTCAAGGGCGTAGAGGTGCTCTATAAGCAAGAAGCGGTCAAGATGGTCAAACAACAGCTCTTCCCATCACTGGCCGACATCAGGCGGGTCTGGGTGACCATCCTCAAATCGACTTTAATCGGCACCTTTATCGGCTCAGTGCCGGGAGCAGGCAGCGATATCTCCGCCTTCGTCGCCTACGGCGAAGCCAAGCGTTCCTCCAAGAACCCCGAGAACTTCGGCAAAGGCGAGATCAACGGCGTGGCCGCGGCCGAGGCGGCCAACAACGCCTGCACCGGCGGAGCCATGATCCCCATGCTTTCCCTAGGCGTTCCCGGCGACGCCGTCACCGCCGTCCTCCTGGGCGCACTTGTTATCCAGGGCCTCCAGCCGGGTCCGCTCCTCTTCAAGGATCATATCGACATTGTCTACAGCATCTTCGCCGGTATGATGATGGCCAACTTCTTCATGTTCCTCGTCGGCATCTTCGGCATCCGCTTCTTTGTCAAAATAATCTCGGTCGAGCGCAGCTTCCTCATCCCGATCATCTTCCTGCTCTCGATCGTCGGCGCCTACTCCATGCGCAACAGCCTGTTCGATGTCGGCCTGGCCGTCGTGTTCGGCATCATCGGCTACTTTATGCAGCGCTACGACTTCCCGGCCTCGCCCATCCTCCTCTCCCTCATCCTCGGTCCTTTGGCCGAAAGCAGCCTGCGGCGGGCCCTGATCGTCTCCCAGGGCGACTTTACCATCCTCTTTACCCGCCCGATCAGCATCACGCTCATCATCCTCGCCGTCGCCTCCCTGATCGCCTCGGCGTTAATGCAGATGCGGCTGGAGAAAAAGATGCTGGCGGAGCAAGCCCCACAGCCCAAGTCCGACTGATCTCGGGCCTTTTCCGGAAAACAGACAAAAAAAGCCTGACCCCTTTTCCAAGGGAACAGGCTTTTTTAATTTTTTTGCCATTTCGGGTCTTTCATACACTCCGGGCCAACCTCACCGCCGCGACCATCGCGGCTGCCTTGGTCCGCACCGCTTCCCAATCGCCGCTGATCACCGCCGCCTGGTCCACCAGCTGGCTGCCGGCTCCGAGAGCGGACGCGCCTGCTCTGATGAAGTCGCCGGCGTTGCCGGCGTTAACACCGCCGACGGCCATCGTCCTGATGTGCGGCAACGGTCCTCTAAGTTCGCGGAAGTAATTGGCCCCCAGCGTCCCGGCCGGAAAAACCTTCACCATTTCCGCCCCCAGACTATAAGCGCGCACGGCTTCAGTAGGCGTCATCGTTCCCACCACCGCCGGGACACCCAGAGCGATCGCCGCCGCCAGCGTATCCTCCGCCAGATGCGGCGCCAGAAGAAATTCCGCTCCGGCCGCCACCGCTATGCGGGCGGCCTCGCTGTCCATAACCGTGCCGGCGCCGATAGGAATAACTCCACCCAGTTCGGCGCGCAACGCTTTTATCCCATCCAGCGCGCCGTCGCTGTTCATCGTAACCTCAATCGCTCCCACGCCGGCCGCCAGCAGCGCCTTGCCCAGCGGCACCATCCTCGCCGACTCGACTCCACGCAGAATCGCCACAACTCCATTGGCCGCAATCTGTTCTAAGACATCGTGCATAGCATCACACCTCTTTTGTGCCGGCATAATCGAGTAGCTATTTTACTATACCGCGTTCCCTGGCGACCGTCATCGCCCCGAACCCGGCTATATCCTCGAGCGCTTCGTCGTCGACCGCCTGCAACTGACCCCGGAAAAAATTATCCTGCCGCAGTACGGCATGAAACGCCGTGCGCATTTCCCGTTTGCCGGCTATAAAGACAGGCATCTCTGGCTGGACAGCGAACGTCCTGCTGAAGCGCAGCGCCGTCAGATCGGTCTGAATCATCGCCCCCAGAAGAAAATTCGCTTTTTCTTCGACGACACAAGCGGTGAACTGATCGAGAATCCTTACTGTGAAACAGGCCCGGCTGAGACCCACCTGACGCGCGCATTCGGCGCCTTTCAGCACCATCTGTTCGTCGACGCTGCTTGCGAAAGAGTTCTGCAGCGCGTTCGCAAGGATGGTGTTGTGCGTGATAACGCTGAGCAGTTCGCCCGCCAAAGTCGTCAGGCAGCCGGCTATGCGCTGCCGGTCGTCCATGACGATAAACTTGGTATGCGAACCAGGCAGGATGAAAACCGCCGGTTCGCGCAGGCCAAGCCTGCGGATGAGGCCGAAGGCCTCGACCTCCTCGCCCCGCATGATATCCATTTTCTCGCAGTTGTCGATGTCGACCGTCCCGATACTGTTCTTGACGCCGGGGATAAACCAGATCGGCTTGTCGGCAACGTCGGGAATGACGGCATCCACCATCCCGGCCGCCAGATCATCGATGCCGACCGGCGCAGGCAAATGCGGCACCTCGTGCAGGCCGACGTTGGAAGTAATCATTCCCGAAGCCACGATCGCACCGGCATCGGCGACGGTAATGCCGGCTTCGGCGCACGCGGCGGCCAGCGCTTCCCGCACTCCCTGCTGCAGTCTTGTCCTGCTGCCCGTCACAGCCGTATCCCGTACCCCGACCGCCGCGAATGCCCCGGCCACAACCCGGTCGTCGCGCCAAACCTTTACCCGCGTATTCGTCGTCCCTGTGTCAACGGTAAGATAAAACACCTCATCATCACCCTCGGAAGTAATAGCGCCCGGACAGATTCAACTGACAGAAACGGCGACCACATTTTTTTCATTATAGTTCCCAGCGGGAAAAACTGTCAATCCGCCTGACCTCAGGGTCGGCGGCGCAAAATCTGCGGCCGTATGACGATAGCCGCCTCCTCCACCGGGCAGCCGTTCTCGCATGCCCCGCACCCGACGCACAGTTCCGGGGACACGCTTGGCCGGTGGAGCGCATCGGAGGTGATAGCGTGCCGCGGGCACTGTTCCTTGCACAACAGGCAAAGCTTGCCCTCTGTCCAACCGAGGCAACGGGTGCGGTCGACCTCCGCCAGGCCGATGACCGTCTTCTCGAGCGGTAGATGGCCGATCGCTCCCGTCGGACAGACCTTCTGGCAGTCCTGGGTCAACTCGCAGCGCGCCTCGCGGGGGATGATAACCGGGGTAAGGAATACAGCCGCGCCTTTATTCAGCGGCGCCGCCTTCAGACACTTGCTCGGGCATGCCTTGATACAACGCCCGCAACGGCTGCAGCGGGCCAGGAATTCGGCTTCCGCAAGCGCCCCCGGCGGCCGGAGCGGCGGAGAGCCGTCGGCCGCGGCCAGGCCGGGCGCCGCAGCAGCCGCCACCGTGAGCGCCACCCCGGCGCGGATAATCTCCCGCCTTGTGAACAGGCCGCCCGCGCGGGCCGGCAACGATCCGCCGTCCGCCCGCATCCCCAGTGAGATACCCTCGCTGACAGGACACCGCTCGGCGCACCTGCCGCACAGCAGGCAATCGGCTCCAGCCGAACCCGGGCCGGGAACGAAAGCGCCTGTCGGGCACGCCTGTGCACAAACCCCGCACTTGACGCAACCGGGCGGCTGTTTAACCGCCCATACCCGCCAGCGGGCGCCGAGCGACATGAGCAAGCCGGACGGACACAGGTAAACGCACCAGAAGCGGGGGAAAGTGACCAAACCAAGGACGACCAAGGCGACAGCCACCCAGGGAACCTGCCCCAGCCACAGTCTTGACAATTCGGACGTGAGCAGGTGGAAGGGGCTAAGATATATCGTCCAGCCACTGCCGAGCACTAGCAGCGCCAACAGCATCAACAGCCAGTAATAACGCCAGGGATGCAGGCGGCGCGTCCAGGCCGAAGAGCCGAAACCATGGCCCTTTAAGCTTTGCAGAAGAGCCAGCAAGCCTCCGAGGGGACACAACCAGCCACAAAACACCCTGCCGGCCGCAAAGGTGAACAGCACCGTGATCAGCGGCAGCCACCCCCACGACGGGAACGACCCCTCCCAGCGCAGATGTCCCAAGAGCAGAAGCGGATCAAGCCGCGACAACCACAGCAGCAGCCCGGTATCCGGCGGCAGCGGGTACTCATGCCTGGCGACCAGCGCCACAACCACCGCCAGCATCGCAGCCGGCAGCAAAGTCCGCCAATAACGCAACCCGGTGAGCTTCATCAAATGCACCTTCCACAGCGATATCTTGCCGGGCTCCAGCCGGCACCGTATCTAATTGCGCTTCTTACCCGGCCACGATCGGGATTACGATCGTGAATGTCGTCCCCTGTCCAGGTTCGCTGGTCACACGGATTTCCCCGCCGTGTTTCTTGATAATGTCATAGGTAACGCTTAACCCTAGGCCCGTTCCTTTACCCACCTCCTTGGTGGTGAAAAACGGCTCGAATATCCTGTTAAGCAATTGGGGAGGAATGCCGCAGCCCGTATCAGAAATACTGACGTAAATATTGCCGCCCTCTGCCCATGTTTTGACCTTGATTTCCCCCCACTTGTCGATCGCCTGGGTCGCGTTCACGAATACATTCATAAACACCTGGTTCAATTGGCCGATGTTGCATTTGGTCAGTGGCAGTTCGCCGTAGTCTTTGTCCAGCGACGCTTTGTACTTCATCTCATTCCACACGATATTGATCGCGCTCTCGACGCCCTCGTTGATATTCGCCGGCCTGCTTTCGCTCTCCACTCGCGCGAAGCCCTTCAGGTCCTGAACGATATCCTTGACCCGGCCCGCTCCTTCCAACGTCTCGTGTATAAGGCTCTCAACGTCGTGGATCACATAGTCCACTTTGAGCGCCTGTCTGGCGTGCTCCAGCTTGCCAACGGCAGCCAGGGCGTCTTTCCGATCGCCCTTCCCGGCGTGGAGGTTAGCCACTTCAGCCACCGTCTCCTCCTGAATCGTTATAAAGCGGGTCAGGCGTCCCAGATAATCGTGCAGCGACTCCAGATTGCTGATGATGAAGGACATCGGATTATTTATCTCATGAGCCACCCCGGCGGCAAGTTGGCCGATCGAGGCCATCTTGTCCTGCTGATAGGCCTGCAACTGGATGGTATTCAATTCGGCGTAAGCCTCGGCAAGTTCATCGTTCCTGTGTTTCAGCTCACCTTCGGTCCGGCGGCGCATCGCCACCTCGTCCCACAGCTCACGGTTGGTGCTCTGGAGTTCCTCGTTCATGGCCAAGTGTTCTTCGTTCATAGCCTTTAGTTCCTCGTTCAGGGCTGACAATTCCTGCGTCCGTTCCTCAACCCTCGCCTCAAGTAAGCCACGGGCCACCCGCATATCCTCCTCAAAAGCCTTCTGGCGAGCAACAAACCTTAGCAACATCAGGACACAGACGATTATCACCAAACAGATCAGCCCAGCCACCGGGTAATAGTTGGCGACACTGTCGCTGGCCCGCTGCATGATCTCCTGCTGGTCGACCCCCACCACCACCGCCAGCGGATAGGCCAGCAGCGCGCGGAAACTGTGGATGCGCGTTACCCCTTCATCCTTTCGCGTCGCTACGTACTGCCCGGCATCGCTGACTGTCAGTTTAGCCATCAATTCCGTACCGGTCATGTCCTGGCCGGCCACCGTGGATGCGCCGGCCTGGCGCGCCCGCACGATGCCGTCGCGGCCCACCAAGACGACCGCCGAGTTTTTCCCCAGATCGACCTGCCTATAGAAATCGCTGAAATAGTAAGGATCGACCGCGACCACCGCCACGCCGCCGAAAGAGCCGTCCGGCTTGTTTATGCGGCGTGTCATCTGTATCGCCCACTTGCCTGCCAACCGGCCCAAAACCGGCTTGCCGACATACAGCCGCTCGCTGTCGTAATCGATGTGTACCTGAAAATACTCGCGGTCGCTGAAATTGGCGGACGCGAACGGCACCTGGCTGCTGACAACAAGCTCGCCGTTCTCGTCTATCACGCCCATAATTATGAACGGATCGCCGGGCAGCCTGCCCTCGCGGACATAGGCGGGAATATCTATCGCCCGGCCTTCACGTTCGTAAAGATATTTCAGGGAGAGGGTCGTCTGATCGGCGCTCCTCAGTGTCCGCAGGGTATGTTCCTCGAAAGCGCGGGCCAAGTTGGCCGTCTCCTTCACGGCAGACTGAAATTCTTTCTGTTTCTCGCCTTCAATGGCATGATAAAAAGTCAGCAGAACCGCAAAAATTAGGAAGATGCCAAAAAACACTATCCCGAAGCTGAGATTGCGCAACGACGGCGAATCGCCGCCGAAAGCCTCGCCGATGCTTACTTTTCGCAAATTTTTGCCCCCCCCTCTGACCGCAAACCATGCTTTATCCGCCCGGTAGATCGAGCCGGGAATTGCCTTGATCCTAGGCTTTGTCCGCCTTCCAGGTAACGCTGATCCGGCTCACTCCGCCTTCCTCGCCCTCGGGCACAACGCGGACATCGTAGAGCCGTCCCATTTTATTCAAAAGGGCGCAGGAAATCTTCAGCCGGTTGATTGCCGCCGCGTCGAGCGCGAGCGGCAGCAGATCGACAGCGAAACCGATTACAACCTTTTGTTCATCCCGGCAAGCAACCGTCACTGCACAGTCGATTTTATTATCGCCGGGCAGATTGTGAGCCAGGATACGGAAAATCATCAGCAAGAATTTGTGATTTCCCTGCGCCTTGAATTCTTCGTCCCCGTCGCGGACGACCTCAAAGCGGCCGTTGCAGCTCTTGACAATATCATTGATCAACTGGCCGGAGTCTTTTGACTCTACCTCCGTAGGTAACTGACTGATATACGTCAGATAAACCGCCTCTATCTCATCGACGAACTGGTCCAGGCCTGCCGACCTTGCCCCGGAATCGTTATTGCCCGAAGAGAGATACCGCCGCCAGGTGGAAAATATCCAACCGCTGATTTCCTTGAGGCGTCTGAACTCTTCCCTTTCCTCGGCCAGCCGCTGCTCCATCTGATTGAGGATTTTCTGGTAGGCGAGGTTACGCTTGGCAAGATTGATCTGCAGGGAATCCCGTTCCACCTGGAGATTGAAGTACTCGACCGCCTGCCTCACCGCCGGCAGAAGCGCCTGATCGCTCGCCCATGGCTTGGCGATAAATTTAAAAATTTCTCCCTGGTTTATTGTTACAAGCATCTGCGACAACTGCGTATACCCCGACAGCACCACCCTGACCGTCCGGGGATATTTCTCCTTCGCTGCCTTCAACAGCGTCAGCCCGTCCATTTCCGGCATCCGCATATCGGTCACCAGGACGCTTATCTCCTGCTCTTCCATTATTTTAAGGGCTTCGCGGGCATTGCCGGTGAAAAAGGACTGGTAAGGCTCCTCCATCACCGCCCGCCTGATCGCGCTGATCACGTTTATCTCGTCATCGACGAACAAAACCTTGTTCTTGTGCATGCCAAGCCCCCGCGCTTTCGTTTCACGTTTCCGTTGATAATCCCTTCAGAAGCGGTCTCAAATCTTCTTCGCAGATGCCCAGCACCGCGAAAGCGCCCGGCTCCAACCCCTGGGCAAATTCCGGGCTGACAACCTTCCACGCGTAATAACCGGCGATGTGAACCACTGCCACCAGTTCCTTGTTCATGATCGCGTCCCGCAAAGGTTCGTGGTGATAGAGCGCAGTCTCGACGATCGGATACGGCAGGCCCCACCAGTTGAGCAAATAGCCCCCGAATTCCTGGTGACTGATCCCGATGATCTCCTTTTCGAGCTTGACGAAATTCTTTTCCTGCCCCTGCATATACTCCCGCACAATGCGCTCGTACTGATCGGGGAAGTAATGCAGGCACATCAGCAGGCCAATATCGTTGAGCAGCGCCCCGGTCTGAAAAGCTTCAGGCACCTGCTTACCGAGCAACTTTGAATAAATCAGTGTCATCAGCCTATTTGCCACACTCGCTTTGCGGGTCAGTTTTTTTACGCTTAGTTGCGGTATCTTGACGTTGGCGAACTTGAACAGACTGCACGACAACACGATCGTCTTGATTACCGTAAGCCCCAGGAAGGTGATTGCCCTGGAAATAGAACCCGTCCTCACGTTGTGAAAAGCGCTGTTCGCCACCCGGAGCACTGCGGCGGCCACAGCCGGATCGCTTTCGATCACCGCGGCAATCTGACTTATGTCCGCTCCCTGCTCCGTCAGCCTGCCCACCGCGTCGTAAATGCCTGGAGCAACCGACAGATTCTCCAACCTGTTAGCAAAATCAAGCAACAACTTGTTGTTAAACAATTCTCGGGCCGCGAATATCTGGGCGATCTTTTCCTTCAGATCCTGGCCTTCCCAAGGTTTAAGCATATACATATTGCTCGAACCGTCGACGATACTGTTGAGAATCGCGCTCTCCTCGGCGTACCCGCTGAGAATAAGGCGCGTCGTCCGCGGATAATGGGCCTTTACCTTGCGGAGAAACTGGTGCCCATCCATCCCCGGCATGCGGATATCCGAAACAACTATGTCAACAGGTGTGGCTGCCAGAATGGCCAGCCCGGCCTCGCCGCTTTCGGCGGTCAATACTTCGTAGCCACTATCGAACAATAGCCTGTCTATCGCCCTCAGGATCGCCTTTTCGTCATCGATAAATAGAATCCGGTTGCCCACATCAGGCGCCTCCCATAAAATATTGCCTTCGGCATCATCAGTCAGAGTGCCTGATGGGAAGTTTTATCGTAAACAGCGCTCCCTCACCGGCCTTGCTGGCCACGGATATCTGTCCGCCGTGCTTGTTAACCACGATATCATAAGAGATGCTCAGCCCCAGGCCGGTGCCCTCTCCCACAGGCTTAGTGGTAAAAAACGGGTTGAAAATATCCTGGATAATCTCCTCCGGGATACCTACACCGTTATCTTCAATCGAACAGCAGACATAATCGCCGTCACGGAAACTGCGGATTATCATCACGCCCTCTTCGCCGGTATCCTTGACGGCAATGGCCTGCGTCGCGTTGAGAATCAGATTCAGCAACACCTGGTTTATCAGCCCCCCAAGCGCTTCGATATGAGGAATGTCGCCAAGATTCTGCTCCGCCCGGGCCACATACTTGATCTCGTTGCGGGCAACAGTCAACGTATTTCTTATCCCGGCGTTCAGGTCGTACTCTGCATACTCATCTTTCTGGTCTACCCTGGAAAACATCCGCAGCGCTTTCACGATTTCTCCCACCCGGTTAATGCCGTCACGGGTCTCGTCGAAAAGCGGGTTCAGGTCGCCAACGACATGGTCGAGCCTTATTCGGTCTGCCAGAACGTCGATACGCTCCGCCGCCTCCCGAAGCGGCCTGTCGTCAGTTTCGGCCATCCGCCGGTGCAGTTCGCCATAGGCGCCGATCATCTCCACAAGCCTGGCCAGATATTTCTGCAGTACTTCGAAATTACTCAGCACGAATCCCAGCGGGTTGTTGATCTCGTGCGCTATCCCCGCCGCCAACTGGCCGATACCGGCCAGCTTCTCCTGCTGGACCATCTGCAGTTGGGCGGCCTGCAGCCTGCTCAGCGTCTCCGCCAAGTCGGCATTCTTCGCCGTCAGCTCCGCCTCAAGCGCCCGGCTCGTCTCCAGCTCCGCCTGCAGCCTGCTGTACAGCGACGCGTTGTGGAGCGCCAGCGACGCCAGATTGGCAAAGCCTTCCGTAAGCCGGACTTCGTCGTCGCCGAATTTTATTCCTTTCTCCAAGCCTATGAAGCCTATGATGCCGGTAACCTGCGTCCCGTTCTTAAGCGGCACGCCCAAAATAGTCTCGATTACGCCCAGTCGCGAATCATCGAGGCGCAGCGGCCACTCCCGATAGCAATCGATTACCGCCGATCTGCCGGTGGCGAAAATCTGAGCGCTCATGCCCGCCCCGGCCGGAAACCGCTGCCCGATGTATTTCGCGCATACGCCGGCGCCGGCCGTCACCGTAACCGTCCTGCCGTCGGCATCGAACAGGAGAATAAACGCGTTCTCCGTCCCCGCCAGCTTCGCCGAACGGGTAACTATCTGCGCAAGCAGGTCGTCGGTATCGAGCCGGTTGATAAGCGACAGCGCCGTTTCGTGGAGCATCGACAGATACTCGTTCCGCCGCTTCATCTCCTCGCGGGTCCTAACTGTATCGCTTATGTCCCTCACGATGCTGATAACTATTTCCCTCTCGCCGAGCCTGGTACCCGAAGCGTTGATCTGGACGGGAAAAACGTTGCCGTCCCGACGCCGGTGAAGCGCCTCGAACAGCACCCCACCCTGCCGCGCCGCCGCTATCTGGGCGTCGACAACCCCCTTCTCGCTGGGAGCCCGCAAATCAAAGATGGTCAGCCGCCTGAACTCCTCGCGCGAGTAACCGTAAGCCTGACAAGCCGCAAGATTGACCTCGATGATCCTGCCGTCGGTCGGATCGATCATCCAGATAAAATCGCGGGAATACCTGAGCAGCATCTCATAGCGCTGTAAAATATCGTCGAGCGTGCTGCGCTGAGAGGCGTCGCTCACAATCCCCATCACGCCGGCGCTCTCGCCTTCACGGCTGTAGATCACCGTCTTGAGCACATCCGCCACGACCGTTTTGCCGTCAATACGCTTGAAGGGAACCTGGAAACGGCCGCTTCCTTGCCGCTCGAGCAGTTCCTCGTCCAGTTCGTGATAACCCTGGGCGAACTGGCGCGGATTTAAATCGAAGGTTGTTTTGCCCACGATCGCGTCCCGGGGCAGGTTAACGAACAGCGCGTATGTCTTGTTGCAGTGCAGGAAAACGCCGTTAGCGTCCTTGATATATGCAGCGTTTGGAATTATGTCAATCAACTCAAAGTAATACTGGGGCACAGCGGGGGAATACTCCTCATTCCGCGCTGTTCTGTCATCATTCATCGTCTTCGCCCCTTCACCCGGTAGGCACCGCAGAAATCGCAGACCGCAAACTCTGTCTCGGCCGAGGACGGACACTATTAAGCTGATGATATAGGGAAAAATTTCGACATCTGTCTCCACTGTCCTGTCTGGCCGGTCCCTTTTTCTTGCCCAACAGCCATTATTGCTCCTGCGGTATCTTCATTCCCTGGATATAATATCAGCGTAAGGGGGAAAGCTGCATGACCCGATACGTTCTTTTCTTCGCCGAAGTAAATCGCTCCAGCTTGCCCAGCGTAGGGGGCAAAGGGGCCAACCTCGCCGAACTGTGGCACATACCCGGGATCGCGGTACCGGAGGGGTTCTGCGTAACCACGGACGCATATGCCGCCTTCGTCGACACCAGCACGGAATTCGGCGAACTTATAAAAACCCTGGGCACGATCGATGCCGAATCGCTGGCGGAACTCAGGCCGGCCGGCGAGCGGATCCGCACCCACCTGGAAGCCCTCGCCATCCCCGCCCCGATTGAGCAGGCTATCGTGCATGCCTGGCATAAAACCGGTTCAGGCCATCACTACGCCATCCGCTCCAGCGCTACTGCCGAAGACTTGCCCGGAGCCTCCTTCGCCGGTCAACAGGATACCTTCCTCAACATCGTCGGCGAGACGAACCTTCTCGAATGCGTTCGCAAATGCTGGGCATCCCTGTTCACCGACCGGGCCATCGCTTACCGCCGGCGGAACGGCTTTGACCACGCCAAGGTGCAGTTGGCCGTCGTCGTGCAACGGATGGTTTTCCCCGAAGTATCAGGTATAATGTTCACCGCCGATCCCGTCACCGGAAACCGCGCCGTCGTCTCCATCGACGCGAGCTTCGGCCTGGGGGAAGCGCTGGTATCCGGCATAGTGTCCGCCGATCTGTATAAAGTGAGAGACGACAAAATTATCGCCAAAAAAATCGCCCGCAAGGAAGTCTCCATCCGTGCCGTCCCCGGAGGTGGTACGGAAAAAACGCCCATCGCCGGCGACCGACAGACTGAGCCAGCCCTCTCGAACGAAGACGCAGTCAGATTGGCCCGCATGGGGCGCAATATCGAAGAACACTTCGGCAGGCCGCAGGATATCGAATGGTGTCTCGCCGACGGCGAAATACGCATTGTTCAGAGCAGACCGATTACAACCCTCTTCCCCGTCCCCCCCACCGACGACGGCAACCTGCATCTCTTCCTGTCGATCGGTCATCCCCAGATGATGACCGCTGCCATGAAACCTCTGGGAATCTCCACCCTGCGAACCTTGGTACCGTTCCGCAAACCATTGCCTCATGCCGAAAGCGAACTGCTTCTTGAAGCAGGCAGCCGGCTATACCTAGACATCACTCCTGTGCTCGCTTATCGGGAAGTAAGGAAGAGGCTGCCCGCCCTGCTGCTAAATGTCGATGAAGCGATCGGCCGGGCGGTAGAAGAATTCGTCGGTCGGGAAGATTTCCTCCTAAACGCCCCGCCGGAAAAAAAGCTGCCCGTCAGCCTCGCCCGAACCGCTTTCCCGACCGTTTTCGCCATCCTGGAAAATATCCTGTACCGCGACAACGATCACGTAATAGCCGATCTCAACCGGTTTATCGCCGACCGGATCAACGAAAACAGAACCAAGTTGCAAACCGTGACCGGCCCGGAGCGAATCGCCCTGATCCAGGAAATATTATCTTCCCTCCTGCCGTCGGTCTTCACCCGTCTTGCCCCTTACATGGTGCCGGCCCTCGCCACCTACAAGCTCATCGGGCACCTCTCCCGCAAATGGCTGGGCGACACCGCCGAGCTAGGAAGCATCAGCAAATCTCCTCCCGGCAACGTGACCAGCGAAATGGGGCTGGCGCTCGGCGACGTGGCCGACGCGGCGCGCGACCATCCGGCGGCTGTCGAATACTTGGGGCAGGCGAACGACGAGACCTTTCTCGACGGATTGCGGGCAGTTCCAGGTGGTGAGCATGTCCTGCCCGCTCTCGTTAACTTCTTCGCCCGCTACGGGATGCGCTGCACCGGCGAGATCGACCTCACCCGGCCGCGTTGGCGCGAATCTCCTACCCAACTGGTGCCTGCCCTTCTCAGCCATGTCGACGGCCTATCGCCTGGTCAACATCGCCGGGATTTTATCGCCGGCAAAGAGGAGGCCGAGGCCGCCGCCGCTCGCCTGCTCGGCCGCCTCAGACAGACCCCCGGGGGGCTGTTCAAGGCGAAGCGCATGCAGCGACTCATCCAGGTTCACCGCGCGCTTATCGGGATAAGGGAGCATCCCAAATACTTTCTCGTCCAGCACCTCGACATCGCGAAACAGGCGCTCATGCTGGAAGCCGCCAGTCTGGCCGCCGACGGGGTACTGGAAGCCCCGGAGGACATTTTCTGGCTGTCGCTACCGGAAATCGCCCGCACCGTCGAAACCCGGCGGGTGGATAAGGCGCTCCTCGCCGAACGCCGGGAGCAATACGATCGCGATACAAAACTGACACCGCCCCGCGCCATGACCAGCGAAGGCGAAATTATCGCCGCCAAGCCTCGCGCCGACGCCCCGCCGGGTGCGCTGGCGGGCAGCGCAGTATCCGCAGGTGTCGTAGAAGGTCGGGCCAGAGTTATTCTCAGGCTCGAAGACGCGCAAATGACCAAAGGCGATATCCTGGTAGCCCCATATACCGACCCCGGCTGGACCCCGCTATTCCCGCTCGCAGCCGGTCTTGTCACCGAAGTAGGCGGCCTGATGACCCACGGAGCCGTCGTCGCCCGCGAATACGGCATCCCCGCGGTAGTCGGCATCGACGGGGCTACCGTCAAAATCAAGGACGGACAGCAGATCAGGGTCGACGGCACCCGTGGCTTCGTAGAAATACTGCACTAACGAAGAGGCTGCCGACAGCGGAGAAAAAGAAAAACCGCGCAAACGCGGTTTTTCTTTTTCCATCGGACTTTGCCTGAAGCCACTCGCGACCTCCGGCAAAGCCGACAATTATAGGGACCGGCCAATACAATTTCAGAGGTGATGGAGGCGGCCACCCTGAAGGATAGCCATCCTCATGAGCAAAGCCAGACATGCAATAATTGCTGCAGCCATTGCGCTAATTAGCATACTGAGTGTTATCTGCCTCATCTTCATCTCTTCTCCCGGCTATTAGACCACTACAGCGACTAATGCTTCAGCCCGCCAGCGCCGGTCCCGACATCACCTGCTCGATATCGAGCAGGATGATGGTTCGATCATGGAACTTGTAAGCCTTCCTGATGTTCTGATTATCTGTATCGGACGTCTCCATGCTGGCAAAATTATCCGGCACGGTCTGGATGACTTCCGTAACCGTATCCACCGTCAGGCCGACTTCTTTGTTCCCGGTCTCCACAATAACGATCTGCTTGTTCATATCTTCGACCGCCGACAACCCCATCTTGGCGGCAAAATCAATCACCGGCACGATTTTGCCCCTGACGTTGATAACCCCCTCAAAATAGGCGGGGGTCCCAGGCAGCCTGGTCACCGGCAGATAATTGATAATCTCCCGAACCTTATCGATCAAAATGGCGTACTCTTCACGGCAGAGCCGGAATACCACCAGTTGCATACTCATCGAATCTGCCCCCTTCGCTACTGCACCAGCCGTGAAACCCTTCTGCCGCCGCGGGCGCGTCGCAGCCCCTCATTGAGGAAACAATAATCATTAATCATCTTCTCCAGTTTTTCCAGCTTATCGACGTTTTCGGGCGCGGAAAGATTCGCCATATTCAAAGACCCTTTTACCTTTTCGCGCTCGCGCTCGATGGCTTTCAACATCTTCGTCAGCTTCGACCTTCTTGCCGACAGAACCGTTATCAAACTGCCGAACGGCGTGCTCAAACCCTGCATCAGCTCGGAAAGCTCCTCGCTGCCGATGGTATTGGTAAACAAGCCCTCCCTGATTGCCTCACGAACCCTGACGATATCGCCCATCTCCTGGGTGGTCAGACCCTCGCGAATCATTTTCATCCGGACACCTCCTGTGAAATCCCGTGCCAATAAATACATTCCCTCTTTCTACAGTGTAGAATAGTCGTATGTCAAGGAACTTCAGCAATTAGATGTATATCCGGCATTTATTTCCAAGGCGGGACAAACCGTTATTTCCGACAACAAACAGCCTTTTTAAAAAAATAATGGCAAATCTGTCGAAAGTTGGAGGAAACTTACATAATGTCGTCTAATTACTAGTTAATGTCATTTTGGTTGTCGAGGGTGAACAAATGAACGGTGAAGAAAATGCCCCCCGCATACTGATAGTCGATGACGACGAGAACTACCTATCCTCGGTTCGACGCGTGCTCCACGGCCAATGCGAAATACTGACGACCAAGGATCCCCTTCAGGCGCTGAAAATTGTCGAACACCAAGGGCCTTTCGCCGTGATTATCTCCGATTACCGCATGCCGGTCATGAACGGCATCGAACTTTTTTCGCGTATCCTCACAATCGACAAACGGGTTCAGCGCATCCTGCTGACCGGCTATCCCGAACTCCAGATGGCTATCGACGCCGTCAACCACGGCAAAATAACCGCCTTCCTGACCAAACCCACCCCATCGGTTTCCTTGCGCTCGGTTGTCCTGGAAGCGGCTCAGACCTATCGGGAAAGTCAGTATGCCAACGGGCAGGGACAGGAAAACCCGGAAACGCCGGACAAGGAGCCGGCGGGCGGACAAAGCGACGCCAAACTGTTCGCCCCCCTGACCGTAAAGGAAAAAGAGGTCCTCACATTGGTGGCCAAAGGTTTCTCAAACGCCGAGATCTCCATAAACATGACCATCACCGTCGGCACGGTTAAAACCCACATCAACAACCTGTTCTGGAAAATGGACGTAAACAGCCGCACGAAGATGATCGCCAAAGCGATCGACCTCGGCCTGATAAAGACTTGAACGATAAAGGCACCTGCTTGGCAGGTGCCTTTATCGTTGCATGTATTAAGCCGTCTGTCGACATATCAGGGCGGGCCGCTAGCTTATAATGTCGCGATACCCTACCGTCGCCGGAGCCAGTAGGCTGACGTTGGCGAAAATATCGTCGAGGTGTCGCTCAACCAGCAGCCTGTCCACGCCCGGAGGCACGTATACCACGAACAGCGCCCGGGTGGTGGCGGCCGTTATCCTTGTGCGGTTATCAGGCCCGCACAACACGCTGGAGACGATACCGGCCCTGTCCCTCATCAGCATATCGCCTGCTTTGGTATCCTGCTCCCTGCCGCCGATACCGGTGAAGCGTTCCCCGTCAGCGGCCACATCCAGTATCAGCGGCGCTGCGACCGACTCCCGGTCGTGGCCGGCTGTCAGCAGACCATTCTTGACCTCGGCCATGAACATAGCCTCGACAAGCGCCGCCGTGCGCGGAAATGGTTTGCCCTTCACCGCAACTGACTCCATCTGCAGCAGGACCGGATAAGTCTTGCCAAACCGCTTGTAATACTCCCGGTAAGCGGCCACAGCCTCGCAGGCCAACAGGTCCTCGCGCGTCCGATACTGCGTCCGCAGCTGCTCTTCGAGCTCGCCTTTTCCCGCTTCCAACCGTTCGTCGAATCCGGGGTTGACGACGCCATCCACCGCCAGCAAACCGACACACGCCCCTGGATAGGCCTTCCGCCACTCTGTCGTAACTTGAAGCATATCCTCACACTCCGTTCCCTTCGCTAGATCGCCTTCACGGGTCCGCCGGCCAGTTTACGGCCGAGTTCCGTCGCCGCCTGCAGAGCGTCCTCCCGCTCCATCACCTGGCCCTTACGCGCCATCCCGCCTACGACCACCGTCCCGGCTAATTCCATTTCCAGATAGCGGAGCGAGCGGGCGAAAAAATCCACTACCGGCGCGGCTGTAGCCGGATCGTCCTCCTCATACGGCACGACGACTACCGCTCGCTTGCCGCTCACGCCTCCGCGGTTACGATCGCAGTTATAATAGACGAACCGGTCCACGACCCCTTTCATCAGCGCCGTAGGACCGTACCAGTACACGGGTGTGCCCAGCACAAAGGCATCGGCGGCGTTAATCGCCCGATATAATTCGTTCATATCGTCGCGTTTGGAGCACTCGTATCCCTGCCAGCAGGCATGGCAGCCGTCGCACTCCTTCACCGTCAGGCTGCCGAGATAAACCGTTTCCGCGCTGGCGCCGGCCGACCGGGCTCCGTCCAGAACGCGGGCGACCAGGAGGTCGGTGTTCCCGCCGCGTCGCGGGCTACCCACAATACCCAAAATCCTTTTCATGACAAAGCTTCCCCTTTACCGATTATCGCCTCTTATAATAAAATAACACCAGTAATTGGATATGTGTAGTGCCAATCTTTTCTTAAATTAATAGTGCCAATTTTGCGAGGTGACGGCGATGTACACCCTGGCGCTCGACCGTATGGCCAAACTGCCCCTCATCAGGCAGCTCTACAACGAAATTCGGCAAAGGATCCTCGACGGCCGGCTGCCGGAATACGAAAACCTGCCCGCAACCAGAAAACTCGCCGCCCATTACCGCATCTCCCGTAACGTCGTCATGGAAGCCTACGACCTGCTCCGCACCGAAGGATTCGTCGCCAGCCGGCAGGGCGGCTACACCTTCGTCGCTCCGGGCGCCCGCCTCACCAGCCTGCCACCGTCGCAGTCCCCCGCTCTGCCCAGCCTCCTGCCTACCGTCGGCGTTATCGATTTCCGCCACGGCCTGCCAGCCCTCGACCTCTTCCCCCGCGCCGCCTGGCAAAAAACCGTCGCCCGGACGATGGCGTCCGTTCCCGACCACACGCTGGGCTACGGCGACGCGGCCGGCTGCCCGGAACTGCGCACGGCGCTGGCCGCCTACCTTGCCAAAACCAGAGGCGTCAGCTGCTCGCCAGACCAAGTTGTCGTCACCGCAGGGGCCACCCCTGCCCTCGCCCTGATAGCCCGGCTGCTGCTGACCGCCAACCGGAAAGTGATCATCGGCGACCCTGTCAACCAGGATGTTTTCAGATACCTTGGCACCCTCGGCTGCGAGCTGGCACCCGTCCCCCTCGACGCCCACGGCCTGCAGACTGAGCTTCTCTCCGGCCATGCCGCCAACCCGCCCGCCTTTACCCTCGTCACGCCGTCGCACCAGTTCCCAGTCGGCGGCCTACTGCCTGTCCAGCGCCGCATCCAGCTAATAAACTTCGCCCGATCGACCGGCTCCTATATCGTCGAGGACGACTACGAGAACGAGTACGCCTACGAAGGGAACCCTGTCAGCTCCCTGCAGGGGCTCGCCCCCGAGAAGGTTGCCTATGTCGGCACCTTCAGCAAGACACTCGCCCCCTTCCTGCGGCTGGGCTACATCGTACTGCCCCCTGGGCTGCTCGCCGCCTTCCATGAGGAGGCCTGGTTCGCCACCCATCAACCCTCCGCCGTCTGTCAGCTCGCCCTGGCCGCCTTCATCGGCACCGGCCAGCTCAGACGCCATATCGCCAAGATGGTTAAAGCCTACCAGGCTAGACGAGCAGTCGTCGTCCGCGAACTCGGCCGCCGCTTCGGCGACACCTGCCGGATACTGAGCGGACCCGCAGGGCTGCACCTCACCGTCGCCTTCGACGGCGTAAACTTCTCACCCGCCGTTCTCGACCACCTCGAGCGCCACGGTGTACGCGTTTACGCCGTCCGTCAGCATGTCGTCGCCCGAGACGGCGACGCCTTCGCCGATCAGCTCATCCTCGGATACGGCAGCCTGAGCGCCGAGGAAATCGCCGTAGGTATCGACAGGCTCAGCCAAGCCATCGCCGCTCTCCCCTGAGTCCTGGAGCCTCAAAAACGGCAGACCGCCGAAGCGGTCTGCCGTCATATATTATGTCATTGTCTCCTGTGGCAGCCTATCCGCTCGCGCTCTTCGTCTTAACCCGGCGCGCCAGCGAAAAAAGCGGCGGCAGAACGATCAGCAGCGCGACAAGCCCGAGGAGGGTGGCCGAAATCGGCCGGGTGAGAAAGACGGAAAACTTGCCGTTGGAAATCAGCAACGCCTGGCTGAGCGATTTTTCCAGGATGCCGCCGAGCACAAACGCCAGCAGCAGCGGGCCAAGCTCGAAATCGAGCTTGCGCAGGATATAGCCCATAATGCCGAATACCAGCATCATCACGACGTCGGTGACGTTATTCTTGATACTGTAGACCCCCACGGAGCAGATCAGCACAACCGTCGGCGCCAGAATTGCATACGGTATCTTCAGCATCTGAACCCACAGGCCGACCATCGGCAGATTGAGCACCAGCAGAATTACATTGCCGATATACATCGAGGCAATAACGCCCCAGAAAACGTCGGGATGATCCTGAATCAGGAACGGCCCCGGCTGGACGCCCTGGATGAGCAGGGCGGCATAAATCATCGCAATCGCCGGGTTGCCCGGTATGCCGAGGGTCAGCATCGGTATAAAGGAGGCGCTGGCCGCCGCGTTGTTCGCCGACTCCGGCCCCGCCACCCCTTCTATAGCTCCCTGGCCAAACTTCTCCGGTTCGCTCGAAGCCTTCTTCTCCACCGCGTACGCCACCAGTGACGCGATAACCGCACCGCCGCCCGGCAGCAACCCTACGAAAAATCCCACCAGCGAACCGCGCAGCACGGACCATTTCGAACGGGCCCAATCGGCTAACGTCGGCCAGATGTTGGTGATCTTCGTCGTCACCAGCTCGTTCTTGATCTTTTCCTCGAGGTTGATGAGAATCTCGCCGATGCCGAACACGCCCATCGCCAGTGTGAGGAAATCCAGCCCGTCCATCAGGATCATCGTGCCAAAGGTGTAGCGCTCCTTACCGCTGATTGGGTCGAGACCCACGGTCGCAAGCAGCAGGCCAAAGACGACCATCAGCACCCCTTTGATGATTGAACGGCCGGATAAATAAGCCGCCAGCATCAGCCCGAGGACGGTGAGGGAAAAATACTCGGCAGGTCCGAAGTTCAAAGCGAACCGCGCCAATGGCGGGGCGATAAACGACAGACCGAGAATACCGACCGTACCGGCGACGAACGAGCCGACGGCCGCCATGCCGAGAGCCGCACCGGCCCGCCCCTTCTTTGCCATCTGGTAGCCATCGATGCACGTGACCACCGACGCCGCCTCACCGGGCATGTTCAAGAGGATCGAGGTCGTCGAGCCTCCATACATCGCACCGTAGTAAATACCCGCCATCATGATGATCGAAGTGAGCGGCGATCCCAGTGCATAACTGAGCGGCAGCAGCAGCGAAATCGTGGCTGCCGGCCCCAGGCCGGGCAGCACGCCCACGGCTGTGCCCAGCACCGCACCCAGGAAACCGAACATCAGATTCGCCGGCGTCACCGCGAGAGCGAAGCCTTGCATTAGAGACTGTATCTCGTTCATCGTCCGCCCTCCTCAGATCAGCAGTCCGTGCGGCAGCGACAGATGCAGCAGGACGGCGAAAACAACGTAAACCGCTACCGTGCCGATTGCCGCCACCAGCCCCACCTTTTTCCACCGCTCCTGGTCGACGCCTCTGAGCCAGGCGGTGAACAGGAAGAAGGTGGCGGTTGCGAAGCCCAGGAAATCGAGCGCCTGCGTATAAAGCAGAATGATAACCACCGCGACGGCGGGACGCCGGAAACGGCCGGCCGCCATCGACGGCTGGGGCCCAGCGTCCGCCTCGCGGTTGGCTGCGTAATAAACGACGGCTACAATGGCCAGCAGCACCGCCAGCCAAAAAGGAAAGAAACCCGCCCCCGGAGCGTCGAAACTGCCGAAGCCGATATCGACCGCCTTAGCGGCTGCGCCCGCAGCAATAACAAAGAAGGCCAGGGCCGCTCTTCGCTGCCACTTTTTCATATTGCCTCCCGATGATCCTTATGTCAGCGTTATTTTCCGCCCCTCGCGGGACGACTCGTATATACCCAGCACGATCTGCAGCGACTTGATGCCCTCTTCGCCCGTCACCAGCGGGTCGCGGCCCTGTCCGACGGCTGTGACGATATCCTCCATCTGGGCGCGGTGATTGACGTCGGATATGGCCGGCGAATTAGTCGCCCCGTAGGACACCTTTTCGGCGTCCAGGTAGTCCTCCGCCCGGCAGTCCTCGACCTGCCACTCGGTAACGAGGCCGCCTGTCATCGTTAAAGAACCTTTCGTGCCGTGAATCTCGATCCGCTCCTTGTAGCCGGGGGTGACGGCTGTCGTCCCTTCGATCACCCCGAGAGCGCCGCCGAGGAATTCCACCGCCGCGACCCCCAGGTCCTCGGTCTCGATCTTGTGAATGGACGTCCGGGTCATCCCGCTGACGCTTTTTACTCCGCCCATGAACCACTGCAACAGATCGATAGTATGGATGGCCTGGTTTATCAGCGCCCCGCCGCCCTCCACGCTCCACGTACCGCGCCAGGCGTTGCTGGCGTAGTACTGGGGCGAACGGTACCACTTCACATACGCGTCGCCGAGGATTAGGTCGCCCAGCAGCCCGGCGTCGAGCGCCGCTTTCACCCGCTGGGCCGCCGGCGTGAAACGGTTCTGGAAAATCACCGCCAGCGTGAGCTTCGCCGCCCGGTATGTCTCGATAAGCTTGCGGGCCTTGGCCACGCTGATATCCATCGGTTTTTCGAGTATCAGGTGTTTGCCGGCGGCGGCGGCCTGGAGGCCAAAATCCACATGCATGCCCGGCGGCAGGCAGATGCTGACGATGTCCGTCTCCTTATCGGCCAGCGCCTCCTCATACGAGTTGAACACCCGCAGGCCGTACTTGGCGGCGAACTCGGCCGTCGCCGCGGGGTTACGGCCGTATACGCCGGAAATGCGGGCCGCCGGTATCGCCTGCAGAGCGGTGACATGCGTGTTGGCCACCATGCCGGGGCCGACTATTGCCACACCTAAACGCGCCATCGTCTCTCCTCCTAATCAATGACAAGCATGCCTGGCCGGACAAAATCCACCCCGTCCACGGTCGACTTTATGCGCGGATAGATCACCGGCCTGGTGATCATCAGCGGGCCGCCGTTTGTCGCGATGAACCCGTCCTCGGTCTTCGTGCCGGTGATCGACGGGTTCCAGCAGAACGCCTGGTTCTCGGCTACGGTCTCCGTCGTCTGGGCGGTCACCTTGTAGTCGCGGCCGTAGTAGCCCATCGAACCGCCCTGGTGATGCAAACGCCACTCGTCCGCGACGCCGAACTCCCGGTAGCCGGCCAGGGCGGCGTTAAACGCGTCAACCGCTGGGGCGCCCGGTTTCGTCGCCGCAATCATACGGCACTCCACCTCGTTGTTGTCGAGGAACTGCTGCACCAGCTTGGCGTCCGGCCTGCCGAAATGGAGCATGCGGGTGACCGTCGTTATCAGCCCTTTGTAGCGGGCGTTGATGCACACCATCACATAGCGTTTGACCATTTTGTCCGTCGCGAGCGGGTGGCGATACTGGAAAATACGCTCATCCGAGGCCACCATTATCGCCGTCGGGTCAATAAGTTCCTTCCAAAGATCTGCTCCCACCCGGCCGGCAACCTCGCACTCCTTGTCGCCCGGACGGATGCCGAGCATAACCTTCTCGATCACCGTCGACAGCTTCTCGCCCAGGAACATGTAACGTTCGATCTCGTTTTCCGTCAACGAATAACGGAGTTTCTTGATCTCGCCGTCGGCGTTTTTGCAGGACGCAAAACCCGTATCGGCAGCCACGGAGCCCAGATCGCCCACGACCTTGCCGACGAGTTCGGCTTCCTTGTCCTCGTCCCACCCGTGTTCAAGCAGTTTGAAGCCCAGGTCTGCCAGTCCCTCCTCGTCCATCATCCGGGCCGCTTCGATCTTGTTGGCGATGCAGTAACGGTCCTCCCTGGTAACAAGCAGGGAGGTAACCCCCATCTCGGTGGCTATCCCGACCATGTTGCGGCCGCCGCCCGTGAACCAGGAAAAATTCGGTTGTTTCTTCAGCAGGACGGCGCTATAGCCTTTCGCCGCCATCAGGGCGGCCAACCGCTGATGTTTGATGTTTACTTCGTCGATTCTGTTCATTTTCGCCCGTCCCTTCAAAAAATTAGGGACCCGAAGGCCCCTCAATCGCAACCCACAAACGGAACGACTATTTGTAACGGTCGCCCAGTTTTGCCTTCTTGATGAGATTCATATATTGCTGATCCTCTGCCTTGAGGAACTTGCCGAAATCCTCGACCCCCAGATACTTCAGATCGACGCTCAGTTCTTCGGCCTTGGCCTTGAATGTGGCGTCTTCCATAGTCTTCTTGAAGATATCGTGCATTTGTTTCACGATTTCCGGGGGGGTATCCTTGGGCGCCAGCACGCCGCGCCACATGGTGAACTTGAAGTCTACGCCCTGCTCCTTGGCGGTGGCCACATTCGGGAATTTTGGCAGGCGTTTTTCGCCGAAGACACCGAGAATGCGTAACTGACCGGCATGGGCCTGGGGAACGCCTTCAGGCGCCGACACCATAACCGCGTCGACATGTTTGCCAAGCACGGCGGTTATCTGCGGCCCGCCGCCCTGGAAGGGCACATGCTTGAACTTGACATCGCCGACAAAGTTTTCAAAGGCCAGGGCCGCCAGGTGGGTCCCGCCGCCCGAGCCGCCGTTGCCCACCGTAACTTCGCCGGGACGCTTCTTGGCATCAGCCAGGAAATCCTTCAGATCCTTATAGGGAGAATCTTTGGGAACCATGATCATGCAGGCATTGTCGGCGATCAGGATCACCGGGGCGAATGTATTGATGTCGAACTTGACCGAGCTCATGTGCATCTTGGAGACCATCGGCGAAGCGGCCGCCACGATACCGTAGCCGTCTCCCTTGTACTTCATCGCCTCGGTGTAGCCGATGGCCGCACCGCCGCCGGGGACGTTCTTCACGATCAGTTGCTGGTTGCCGGCATACTTCGGGAAGACGTTGCCGAGGGCGCGAAACAGCACATCGGTCGCGCCGCCCGCATCCCAGGGGATTATGATTTCCACCGCTTTCGTCGGATACTTGGGCGCCTCGGCCTTCTGCGCGGTCGGGCCGCCGCAGCCGGCAAGCACCAAGGCCGTGACCAACAGGACAGTCAGAATCAAAATCAGTTTGCGCACTACAGTCCCCCTCCTTAGATTAATGGGTTAAGGCGAAACTATATTATTTGATAATTCTGTCAGCATCTTTGAATTTCCTTCCAGCGGAGAAAATATTTGCCTGTCTGCCGTCCCGCTTACAGCGGCGCTTTGCCGATGAACCGCCAGAAGTTGCCGCCCAGCAGACCTTCGGCGTCGCGCTTGAGCTCCGCCTCGTCGAGCTTCCAGCCGGTCGCCAGCAGATCGCTGTACTTATCCACCATTACCTTGCCGATTATCTTCCGCGAATGGTCCCACTTGTAAATCAACTGGTCGAGAACACGCGCATCCGAATGCTGGGGCACGAAACTCAGGCCGAGCAGCTCCATGCGCATGCGGGTGATCTCCTCGATTAGCGACGGATTGTTCAGGAACCACCAGCAGCCAAACACCAGCAGGTTGCGGAATTTGCGCGCCGTCACCGCCAGCTCGTGCTGGTTCTCGCGCGCCAGCATCGTGACGAGGAACTTGTTGTCGGGATACTTCTCGCACAGGTACTCCAGCGACCGGACAGAGCTTTTACCCACCGAATCGCCGGCGACGCCGAGTTTAAGATTGACAAGCTTGTTTACGCCGATCATCATCGCGAACGGTACATCGAGTTCTCGCGACACAGGTATTACGCACTCCTCGATCAGCCGCGAACGTAGCGAATCTTCCGGCACCATGAAGGACGGCGGCAGGGACACCGCCATGTAAAGCGCCTTCATCCGCTGGATCCAGTCGCGCAGGAAGCGTTTGACCTCCTCGACGGTCGTCGCGTCAAGGCGTTTATCAACGTTATAACCCCATTCGCGCAGCAGCAGGTAGGACTGATCATAAGCATTGAGTAACGGGTCGATCCTGAGCGCCGCAAGGAAGCGGGGATCGTCGTAGCCGCCGTTCAGCCATACGGTGCGCTCTTTGGCGTCGAAGGGGTCGTTCGTCATTACGGCCGCTTTGACCCCGGAAATCGCAAAAACCTTGTCAATAAACTGGCCAGGAGTGAACGAGGAGCAAAACTCCCGGAACGAGCCCAGATTGCGCGAACCGACGTCTAGTCCGAGCTTCGCCAGCACCGTGAGAACGCCCCGCTGTCCCTCGCTGACCGGCGAATTCTCGATGAAAAGGTTCCGCCAGATCATTTCGGCCTGCTCCTGCTTGCTCAGCGCAAAATACTGCTCGTACGGCATACCGGTGTAGCGGAAGTTCTCCGCTATCAGGTAATGGTACGTTACGAGCTCGTCCACGCCCCACAGCAGCAGATCGCCAAACCCCTCCGCAAAGATATGGGTATGGAGGTCGGTGATCGGCGCCGCCGCCATCGTCCTCTCGACCGCCTGCGATAAATTTTCCTTCGTAATCATCGCCATAAAAACATCCCTTCTGTTTGAAATCGATAAGCTGCCATTTGCACGGAGGATTCCCCGGCATATTATTCCATATTTATAAATACTACATGTGCCGTCGATTGCCTGCCGGCAATCCCGGGGAGGGAAGAAATTTCATAATATGAAAGCTATTTTCGCAAACTTCGCCCGGTAGCGACTCACGATCTTTCCTATTAAACCAAGAAAGGCCCCCGCCGTCTAGCGGGGGCCTTTTCAGTTCGGAACGGACAGGCGCTGCTACTGGAAAAAGTTCTGGGCAACACGGCTGGCGAGTGCGGCGAGCGGCGTGGGGTATACGCCGCACACCACCGTGAGGACCAGGCTTACCAGCGCCGCCCAGCGGAGCGCTGAGCAGCCGTCCGCCGGGGCCTCGCCGGCCGGTTCGCCGAGGTACATGGCTTTGACGACCAGCAGGTAGTAGTAGACCGACACCATCGACATGACGAAGCCTAGGAGAGCCAGCCAGAACCACCCCTTCTCCAGGACGGCGAGGAAGAGGTAGAGCTTGCCTACGAAGCCGGCCAGCGGTGGTATGCCGGCCATGGAAAGCAGCGCGACCGTCATTGCCGCGGCGAGCAGGGGCGAGCTGCGCGCCAATCCGCGGTAGGCGGCGATATCGTCCGAGCCGGTCTCGTCCCTCACCGCCGCCACGACGGCGAACGCGCCGGCGGAAGCGAAAACGTACAGGGCGGTGTAGAAGATGATCCCCTTTACGCCGTTCGGCCCGGCAGCCACCAGGCCGGTAAGCAGATAACCGGCCTGGGCGATCGACGAGTAGGCCAGCAGCCGTTTGACATTGGTCTGGAGGATGGCGGCCAGGTTGCCGGCCACCATGCTGGCCGCCGCGAGCCAGGCGATTATCAGCGGCCAGTTGTAAGGCGCATCAGCGAAGGCGGTCAGGAATACGCGGGTGATGACCGCGAACGACGCCGCCTTCGACGCCATCGCCAACAAAGCGGTTATCGGCACCGGAGCGCCCTCGTAGACATCGGGCACCCACATCCCGAAAGGCACGGCGGCGATCTTGAAGGCGAAGCCGGCCAGGATGAAGACGATGCCGACGAGAGCGGCCGGCGAGGCCGACAGTCGGGCGGCGATCTCCGGCAGGACAACCGAACCGGTATAGCCGTAAATCAGGCTCATGCCGTAGAGCAGGACGGCGGTCGACGCCGCACCGAGGACAAGGTACTTCACCCCGGCCTCGCTCGATTTGCCGTCGCCGAGGTTGAAGCCGACGAGGATAAAGAAAGTGATCGTCATCAGCTCCATGCCGACGAACAGGGTCACGAGGTCGTTGGCTGACGCCATAACCATCATGCCGGCGAGCGAAAAGAGCATCAACCCGTAGAATTCGCCCGTATAAGGCGCAAACCCGTCGGCGGTGCGCAATGAGAAAAGTATTGTCAGCATATAGGCGGCCAGGAAAATCTGCTTGAAGAAAACGGCGTAATCGTCGACGCGGAACATGCCTCCGTAGAGGCTGGCGTTAAGACCATACTGGGTGAAGGTGTGGGCGAAGATGCCAGCAAGTCCCAACAGGGTCAGGTAGCCGAGCGCGCGGCGCGGCTCACCGGCCGGCATGAGCAGATCGAGCGCGACGACGAAGCAGGCGAGCGCGACGGTCACAATCTCGGTTGTCAGCAAACTGAGGTCCATTACAGCCCACCTCCCATCCGCGCCGCCAGGCCGACGCCGTCGAGGATGGCGGTAAGCGGCTCGACTCCACTGCCGGCCATCTTCATCAGCAGCGCGGGGAAAACACCGAAGACGATGAGGACGATGCCGAGGACGATGATGGGGACGAGGGCCGGTCCGCCGGCGTCGGGCAGGTGATCGAACCTGGTCTGGCGAGGGCCGAAGAGCACGTTGGCCAGCACGCGCAGCGTATAAAGCGCCGTCAGGACGATACCGGCGATGGCCAGCACGCTGAGGACGGGGAAGCGGCCGAAAGCGCCGACGAAGATGGTGAATTCGGGAACGAAGCTGATCAGCCCGGGTAGCCCAAGGGAGGCCATACCCGCCAGCATCAGCCCGGTGGCGGCATACGGCATCTGGTGGGCGAGACCGCCCATCTCATCCATTTTGCGGGTGTGGGTCTGCCCGTACAGGTAGCCGATCAGGGCGAAGAACAGGGCACTCATCACGCCGTGGGCGAACATGTTGGCGACCGCGCCGCTGATGCCGATGACGTTCAGCGCGGCGATGCCGATAAGCACGAAGCCCATGTGGGAAACAGACGAATAACCGACGACATACTTCAGGTCGCGCTGCGAGATGGCGATAAAGGCGGCGTAGAGGACGTTCACCACCCCAAGGGCGGCGATGGCCGGCGCCCAGTACTTGGCGCCCAGCGGCAGGACAACGACGCCGAGGCGGATGAGGCCGTAGCCGCCGATCTTCTTGAGCACACCGGCGTGGATCATCGACACCGCGGTCGGCGCACCGGCGTAGCCGTCCGGCGACCAGCTGTGGAACGGCCACATGGAGATGAGCGAGCCGAACCCCAGCAGAAGGAGAAAGAACACCGGTACCTGGAAGCTCTCGGGCAGATGGCCGAGAGCGGCAGCCGCGGCCAGCCTCTCCATAAGGAAAGTGCGCTCGCCCGGCGGGTAAGCCTGAATGTAGAGAGCCAGCACGCCGACGAGCAGGAAGGCCGAGCCGACGAGCAGGTAAATGGTCAGCTTCATGCCGGCGTACTCCTTGGTCACCCGCTTACTCGAACCCCACAGGATGACGAGGATGTATATCGGTATTACCACAAGCTCGTAGAAGAGCAGGAAGATAAACAGGTCGCGGGTCAGGAAGGTGCCAGCGACGCCGGCGATCAGGATGAGGAGGAGGACGAAGAACTCCTTGTTCCGCTCCTCCGTTCCCCAGGAGGCGAACACGGCTGAGAACCCGATGAGGACGGTGAGGAGAACCATCGGCAGCGACAGGCCGTCGACCCCCATGGCATAGGTCACGCCCAACTCCGGTATCCACGGCACGCTTTCGGTGAACTGCATGCCGCCGCGGGCGAAATCGTAGGCGAAGTAGCAATACAGGGCGAGCGCCAGTGCGGTGCCCATGGCGAAGGCTGCCACATACTTGACCGTCTGGCGGGCTTCGCGAGGCAGGAGGACGATGGCCAGCGCCCCGAGGACGGGAGCTACGAGGATTGTCGTGAGAATGGGAAAACCGGTGCTCACCGTACCTCACCTCCCGACAAAACCGCGGCCTTGACCGGCGCCGGCCCGGCAGCTGCCATCCAGATGGCCAGCAGGAAAATGGCGGCAAAGAATATTAGCGCATAGTGCTGGACTTGGCCGGTCTGCATGCGGCGCAGGCGGTCGCCTCCCGCCTCGGCCAGCCAGCCGCAGCCATTGACTATGCCGTCTATCACCCGGACGTCGAACCAGGCCAGGAAACGGCCCAGGCTGTCGACGACGGTGCGGTCGAACCACAGGTACAGTTCGTCGACATAGAACTTACGGAAACTGAGGGTGTAGAGCGGCCCCAGCCTGGCGGCCACCGCGTCCGGCGACCAGCGGCCGGCGCCGTAGAGCAGCCAGGCCGCACCGATGGCCAGCACGGACAGCGCCGTCGAGGTGCCGGCGATCGCCCAGTCGATGCCCGCGTGATGGGGCGGCCCGAAACGGACCCAGTCCCCGAAGTGGAAAAAATAGCCGGCGGCCCCGCTCGTAACGGCGAGAGTGGCCAGCACGCCGAGCGCTATGCGCATCGACCACGGGCCCTCGTGGGGGTGCTCATGCGCCTCATCCCAGCGCGGCCGGCCGTAGAACACCGCAAAAAACATCCGCGCCATGTAAAACGCGGTCATAGCGGCCGTGACCGTCGCCAGTGCGAACAGCGGCAGGCTCACGCCCGCGGCTGCGGCAAGAATCTCGTCCTTGGAGAAAAAGCCGGCGAACGGCGGGATGCCTGCGATAGCCAGCACGCCGATGCCCATCGCCGCCCAAGTCAGCGGCATGTGCTTTTTGAGGCCGCCGAGCGCGAAGATGTCAGCCCGGTCGTGCAGGGCGTGCAGTACCGAGCCGGCTGCGAGGAACATCAGCGCCTTGAAGAATGCATGGGTCATGAGATGGAACATCGAGGCGGTCAGGCTGCCTACGCCGAGGGCCAGCATCATATAGCCGAGCTGACTGACAGTCGAATAAGCGAGGATGCGCTTGATCTCGCGCTGTGTAAGGGCGATGGCGGCGGCAAAGAAGGCGGTGAAGCCGCCCACCCAGGCCACGACTGCCAACGCGGCGGGCAGGGTGTGGAAAAGAAGATAGGCGCGGGCCACCAGGTACACCCCGGCCACGACCATCGTCGCCGCATGGATAAGCGCCGAAACGGGCGTGGGGCCTTCCATGGCGTCGGGCAGCCATACGTGGAGAGGGAACTGTCCCGATTTGCCCACCGGACCGAGAAATATCAGCAGGGCGACGACCGTCAGGGCTGCATCGCCATACTCTTTCACGTACTTGGGGATTAGCGTGTCGAGGCTGGTGAAATCGAGGGTGCCGAGTATTATTTGCAGCGCCACGATGCCGAGCAGGAGGCCGAAATCGCCTACCCTGGTGGTGATGAACGCTTTCTTGGCCGCCTCACGGGCCGATATCTTATAGAAATAGTAACCGATCAGCAGGTAGGAACTCAGCCCCACCAGCTCCCAGAAAACGAACATCTGCAGGAAGTTCACGGCTACGACCAGTCCGAGCATCGACGCCCCGAACAGCGACAGGAAGGCGAAGAACCGCGGAAAGCCGCCGTCGCCGTGCATATAGCCGAGAGAGTATATCTCGACGAGCAGGGCCACCAGCGTCACGACGACGATCATCAGCGACGACAGGGGATCGACGAGCACGCCCATGTCGATGTGGAGACCGGGCAATTCGAACCAGGTAGCCTTGAGAACGAAAGGATTCTCGCGGGTGAAGCCGGCCATAATGGCTTTGGCCGCCACCCCCAGCGACAGCAGGAATGACGCGGTCATGGCGGCGATGGCGATAGCGGCGCTGAAGAAGTTGCTGGCCCTGAAAACGGCCATGATGACGAGGAAAGCGGCCGCCGGCAGAACGGGGATAAGCCACGACAGCTGGAGCGCGGTATCGAATATGTTCATCATTGCCTCCCCTCCCTTACCACTTCATCCAGTCCATCTCTTCGGTGCTGGTGGTGGCGCGGTCACGGTAAATGCTGAAAATCAGGGCCAGGCCGACGGCGACCTCGGCGGCGGCGACCGTTATCGTGAAAACGGCGAACAACTGGCCGACGAACGCTTCGGGGGTTATGAACCGCGAGAAGGCCACCATATTAAGGTTAACGGCGTTGAGCATCAGCTCAATCGACATGAGGATGGCCACAAGATTACGTTTGGTGAGCAGACCGTAAACGCCGAGGCAGAACAACAGGGCGGCGACGGCCAGGTAGTGCTCAAGTCCGATGGCTGCCACGGTTCTCCCCTCCTCTCGCCAGGATGATGGCGCCTATCATCGCCGCCAGCAGCAGGACAGCCGCCGCCTCGAAGGCGATGGCGAAATCGCCGAGCAGCAGGCCGGCGATAGCGGCTGCCGTTTCCCCCGGCGCCGGTTGCGCCACGACCGGCCATTTTGTCGTCAGCACGGCGGTCAGCATACCGGCGGCAAGAAGAACGACGACGACCAGAATGCCGCGGCCCATGCGGTTGGGCGGGTTGCTGTTCTTCATGTCTCCCTTTTGAGTAAGCATAACGCCGATGACGACGATGACGGCGACTGCGCCGTTATAGACAAGCAGCTGGACGGCGGCCAGGAAGTCGGCGGCCAGCAGGATATAAAGCCCGGCCACACCGATAAATGTGACGGCGAGCAGAAGGGCGCTATGGACAAGGTTGCGTTTGAACACCACCCCGGCGGCAGCGGCCAGAACGACGGCCGCCAGCAGGTAGAACGCGGCGACGGTTACCCAGCTAGCCAACCGTATCCCCCCTTTGGCCCGCGGCCAGGCAGTCTATGCTCAGGCCCTCGCGCCGGTAGCAGGCCGCCTCGTAATCCTGCGACCAGGACAGAGCCTGCACCGGGCAGGCTTCGAGGCACAGGTTGCAGAACAGGCACAGGCCGGCGTGGAAATGGTAGGCGGTGAGGCGCTTCTTCTTGTCCTCGCCCGTTTCCGTGGCCAGGTCAATGACTGCGTTCGGGCAGGCCATGGCGCACAGGCCGCAGGCGATGCAGCGGCCGCTGTCAAGGACGAGGCTGCCGCCGCGGAAGCGAGGCGTCATCGGGATCTTATGCTCGGGATATTCAACCGTATTGGGGCGATCGAAGAACCGCCTGAGCGTTATCGACATCCCCTTGACGAGTCCTTTGCCGATCATTCTTTACCCCCTCCACTGCTGCGCGATAAAGATTCCGATCCCTGTGACGACGACGTTGACCAGGGCGAGGGGCAGCAGACCCTTCCAGCCGAAGGACATCAGCTGGTCCACCCGGATGCGCGGGAAGGTCCAGCGGAACCACATGAAAATATAGATCATCATTACCACCTTGGCGGTGAACCACAGCCAGCCGGGCAGCCAGGGGCCCTGCCAGCCGCCGAGGAACACCGTCGCCGCGATAGCCGACACGGCTACGAGGTTGGCGTACTCGGCGAGAAAGAACAGCGACCAGCGCATCCCGCTGTACTCGGTAAACGGACCGGCAATTATTTCCGACTCGGCCTCTACGAGGTCGAACGGTGTGCGGTTGGTCTCGGCGGTCGCGGCGATTACATACACCAGGAATGCTGCCGGCTGGATGAGAATAAACCAAAAATCCCGCTGCGCGCCGACAATATCGCTCATCTTCATCGAACCTGTCAGCATCACCACGCCGAGCAGGGAAAAAACGAGCGGGATCTCATAGCTTATCATCTGGGCGACGGTACGCATCCCGCCCAGCAGGGCGTATTTGTTGTTCGAAGCCCAGCCCGCCATCAGAAAGGGCAGCGTGGCCTGCGAAGAGATGGCGACAAAGTAGAAGATGCCGATGTTGAGGTCGGCGAAAACCAGCCCGGCGTCAAGCGGCAGCACGGCGTAGGCGGCAACGGCCGGCACGAACAGCAGCACGGGGGCCAGCGCCCACACGCGGCGCTCGGCGGCCCGGGGCATTATATCCTCTTTGGAAAGGAGCTTGAGCATGTCGGCGGTCGTCTGCAGGATGCCCCACGGCCCGACGCGGTTGGGACCGATCCTCATCTGCATAAAGGCGCTGACCTTGCGCTCCGCGTAAACAAGCACAATCGCCGACGTCATTATCACCGCGAAGATCGCGCCGATCTGCGCGGCGATCATGGCGAGATCGGCCAGCCAGGCCGGTCCGCCGATCAGTTGCTCCAATAAAGGCCGCATCCCCAACACCTCCTCTGCAGTGACGCCCTGTATAGTCCGGCGGACACCGGCGGCGAAAATGCATCCTCCACTAGCAATCCACCTCCCCCATCACCGGGTCGAGCGTCGCCAGGGCGGCGACGACATCGGCGATTTTGCCGCCGCGGCACAGTTCATCGACAGCCAGGAGGTTCTGGAACGAAGGGCGCCGCACGTGGAACCGGTACGGCTTAGTCGACCCGTCGCTGACAATGTAAAACCCCAGCTCGCCACGGGGATTCTCCACACGGTGGTAGACCTCGCCGGGCGGCGGCTTGAGAATCTTCGGCACCTTGGCCATAACCGGACCGTCGGGCAAAGCGCCCAGAGCCTGGGCGACGATCGACGCGCTCTCCTCCATCTCCTCCATGCGGACGATGTAGCGGTCCCAGTTGTCGCCCTTTTCGCCCACCGGCACCTTGAAGCTGAATCGGTCGTAAATGCCGTACGGCTCGTCGCGGCGCAGATCGACGTCAACGCCGGCGGCCCGCAGGCACGGTCCGGTGAGGCCGAGGGCCAGCGCCCGTTCGCGCCCGACGACCGAACTGTCCTTGAGTCGGTAGTAGAATATCTCGTTGCCGGAAATCAGTCCGTGGTACTCGTCCATGATTGCCGGGAAATCGGCCAGGAAAGTGCGGGCGCCGCCCAGAAACGCTTCATCCACATCGGCCATCACGCCGCCGATGCGGATGTAATTGAAGGTCATGCGGGCACCGCAGGCTGCATCGAAAAGGTCGAGGATGCGCTCCCGGTCGCGGAAGGCGTACATCATCCCGGTAGTGCCGCCAAGGTCGATGGCGATCGAGGCTAGGAAGATCAGATGACTGGCGATGCGGCCTAATTCGGCCATGATGACGCGCAGGTATTCGGCCCTTTCCGGCACCTCGATCGTGGCCAGCTTCTCCACCGCCTGGCAGTAACCGAGGTTGGTATTCATGGCGGCCAGGTAGTCCAGGCGATCGGTATAGGGGATGATCTGGGCATAGGTGCGGCTCTCGGCCAACTTTTCGATGCCGCGGTGGAGATAGCCCAGCTCCGGGGTGGCGCTCACCACCGTCTCGCCGTCTAGCTCGAGGATGACGCGGAGGACGCCGTGGGTGCCGGGATGCTGGGGCCCCATATTGAGGGTATAGACTTCAGTGCGGGTGGTCATGGCGTCACCTCGTCGCCGGCCGCGGCGGCAGGCTGTAGTCTTTGCGAAGGGGATGCCCCTCGAAGCCTTCAGGCAGGAGGATGCGGGTCAGATTTGGATGGCCGGTGAACGTCACCCCAAGAAGATCATAGGTTTCGCGTTCGGCAAACTCGGCCGCCGGCCATAAGCCGGTAACCGTGGGCAGAGCGGCGGCGCCCTTCGCCACGCTGGTCTTGACCGCCAGCTTATGCCCGCAGGCGGCGGAATAGAGATGATAGACAACCTCCAGCCGGTCGGGATAGTCCACGGCGGTGAGATCGCCGAGGGTGTCCATTGAAAAGGGCTCTTCGTGGCGCAGAGTCTTGAGGACAGCGTAAATCTCCTCCGGCGGCGCAGTCACGACCGTCAATCCGTCCCCGGCCCGGTCGGCAGCCGCGAGGCTCGGAAACAGACCCACCAGGTAGCGGACAAGGACCGGCTCGATATTAACGGCCATAACGGACCACCCCCCGTGTAAGCTGCGGTTTGGCGATCTTCGCCTTGAGCTGGAGGATGCCGTCGATGAGGGCCTCGGGGCGCGGGGGACAACCGGGCACGTACACATCAACGGGGATGACGTAATCCACCCCAGGAACGACGGAGTAGGAATCGGCGAACGGTCCGCCTGTGCTGGCGCAGCTGCCCATGGCGATCACCCATTTAGGTTCCGGCATCTGCTCGTAGAGGCGCTTGAGGACCGGCGCCATCTTCCAGGTCAGCGTGCCGGCGGTTATGAGCAGGTCGGCCTGGCGGGGCGACGGTCTGAATACCTCGTAGCCGAACCGGGCCAGGTCGAAACGCCCCGCGGCGGCGCTCATCATCTCGATGGCGCAACACGCGAGGCCGCTGGTCAGCGGCCATAAAGAATTGGAACGTGCCCAACCCAGAACGGTCTCGAGCGATGTGAGGATGAAATTCTCGCGGAGGAGTTCCCGGGCGGCGGTCTCCTCAGCGGTTCGCAGCGTCATTGCCATTCGAGCGCTCCTTTCCGCCAGGCGTACCAAAGACCGAGCACGAGAATGGCCACGAAAATCAGCATCTCCACAAATGCGAACGTCCCCATCACCTGGAACTTGACCGCCCACGGATAAAGGAAGACGGTTTCGATGTCGAACACGACGAACACGAGGGCGTAGAGGAAATAGCTGCTCTTGAACTGCACCCACGTCTTGCCGATGGTATCGACGCCGCATTCGTAGGTCGAGAGCTTCTCGGCGGTCGGCTTTTTTGTCTGGATGTAAGCGGAAACGAACAGCGGGATGAAGGGGAAAATCAGCGCGACCGCCATCAGCAAGGCGATGGCGCCGTAATCCTGCAGCATAAATACCCTCCTTCTTCACCTGTGGTTTTTTTATATTGTACAGCGCCGGACGGCCGGGGGTGTAATTCTAATTCTCGGGGGTGGAATAAGGAAACGTTATAGGTTTTGTGAATATTCGCACACATTACACAAAAATAAACGGCCGCCAGTTTTCCGGGGGCCGTCTGTAACCCATATTCAGTAGTTCTTTTCGATTGTTTTCACAAGCTCGATCAGCGTCTCGTTGGTCGGTGTCGGGATGCCGAACCGCTGGCCGAGCTTAATGACCTCGCCGTTGAGGGCGGCGATCTCGGTCGGCCGCTTGTGGAGGATGTCCTGCAGCATCGAAGTACGGTTGTCGCGGGTGGAACGCATTAGGCCAAGCAGGTGTTCCAGCGGATTGTCGTACGGCAGCCGGATGTCCTGGACTTTCGCCACCGCCTCCACCTCGGCCAGCACCTTCTTCAGCACCGCCACCGAATCTTCGCATTCCGCCAGTTGTCCGTTGGTGAGGCCGGTGATCGCCGATACCGGGTTGAGAGCTGCGTTGAGGGCCAGTTTGCCCCACAGCAGTTGAGGAAGATTACTCGCAACGGTCGTATACAGACCCGACCGGGAAAACGTGGCGGCGATTTCGTACACGTCGCGGCTGGCATGACCGTCGAGCTTGCCGATATGGGTCGCGCCCTTGCCGCCGTCGCGCACCCTGCCGGGGCCGAGCATCATCGCTCCCATCGCCGTCGTGCCCACGATCACCCGCTGCGCCCCCAGCACCTCGGCCAGCTTTTCCGCGTTGCCGAGCCCGTTCTGCAGCGTCAGCACCATCGTATCCGGCCCCACGAGGCCTGCTGCGGCGTTGGCCGCCTGGCGGGTGGCATTAGCCTTGACCATGATAATGACAAGGTCGACTACGCCAATATCCTCGGGCCTGGTAGTCGCCGGCAGCCGCAGCACAATGGTGCCCTCCGGCGAGACGATCATCAGCCCGTCATCGTTAACCGCCCTGACATGTTCCTCCCATGAATCCAGCAGCCAAACCTGCTCGCCGCCCTGGGCCAGCCGCCCCCCGTACAGGCTTCCCATAGCCCCGGCGCCGACAATGGCGATTTTCACGGCCTTCCCCTCCCCTTCCTCGTTTGGCCACCAAGTTCGGCCATTTTTCAGAAAAATCCTCCCGTCCTTCCATACAGCTTTCTTATGAGGCTGAAGCAAGCGGCGATAAAATAACAGGCGGCAGCACCTCATTAGGTGCTGCCGCCTGTTGTAAGCACGCAATAAATATCCCTACCCTTGCAGGATCTTGTACGCGCGATCGTCTAGGGCATCGGTGATAAACGGAATCTTAGTCTCCCGCTGAGTCTCCCTGTTGCCGGAAACGATATCGCCGCGGTCGATCTCAACGGTCGAAAACTTGCGCGCACCGGCCATGAGCTGCTGAAGACCGGCGTTAAGTTTATCGGCGCAGGTCCACATCGCGATTGCCCCATAGGGGATATCCTTCATCGCGTCTTTGCCGACTTTCCGCTGCACATCCTGATAGCCGGCGAAAATCTCCTGCGGAGAAGACCCGCAATCACCTAAGCTTGCCGGCAAGGACTCCCAGTTGCCATTCAGGGCAACGCGGCGTTCCGGGTTCAACGCCCCCTCGATATTGGCCCCCAGGAATCCGGGGATCATTAGCGTCCTGCCCATGCAGATAAGCTTGACAAACGGCGCGCCCAGCGCCAGCGCCTTGAACATATGGTCTTCGCGAGCCAGCCCGCCGCCGAAGGCCATATCCACCACCTTGTGCCCGGCCTTGGCGAGCACGGTCGCGTACTCGTAAGCTTTGGAGTGCAGCAGGATCGACGGCACACCCCAGGTTTCCATCATATTCCACGGGCTCATTCCCGTCCCGCCGCCGGAACCGTCGATTGTCAGCAAGTCCAGTTTTGCGTCGGACGCGAACTTGATCGCCATCGCCAGGGCTTCCATGCCGTACGAGCCGGTCTTGAGCGAAATCCTCTTGTAGCCGATATCGCGCAGATACTGGACGTTTGCCATAAAATCTTCCCTGACCTGGTCGGCTGACGACAAATTGGTGTAGCCGAGCCGGCTGTGGCGTGCGAACGACTTGATGGCCCCGAACTTATACGCCTCCCGGACCTCAGGCAGCGTCGGATCGGGATCGACGATATAACCCCTGTTTTTCAGGAAGGTCGCATACTCAAGATCCTTCACCTGGATTTCGCCGCCGATATCCTTGGCGCCCTGGCCCCACTTAAGCTCGATCACCACTTTGTCGCCGTACTTGTCAATAACGTACTTGGCGACGCCGTTGCGGGCGTCCTCCACGTTCATTTGGACGATGATCGCCCCGTAGCCGTCGAAGTAACGCAGATAGCAGTCGATGCGGCGGTCGAGCTCCGGCGCCTTCGTTATCTTACCGTTCTCCATGACCGATTTCTTGTCGACGCCGACAACGTTCTCGCCGATGACAATCGGGATGCCGACGAGGGCCGCGCCGATCGCGAACGACTCCCAGTACTTCGCGGCGATAAATGTCGACCCCAGTGCCCCAGTCATCAGCGGCATCCGGCACTTGGTTTTGACCTCATGCCCAAATTCGCACTCGGTGCTGACGTTGGGGAAAATGCAGTCGTCCTGGGAATTAGACAGCCCCGGGGGCAACCCCTGGGCACCGAAGTTATAACCCTGAATCCTGAGTGTGCCGTACGACACTCCAAGGTGAGTGGTGTTGCCGCTGCCGGCGGTCACCGCGCCGAAATCCCGCGGATAAAGCATCTTCCGCCCGCGGATGCTCGACAGCCAGGTTTCGCACTTTCCCTGGCAATCGGCCCGGCACAGCGAGCACAGCCCCGATTCTAAGCGATTACCCCTGTTGACTGTCCCCAGAACATCGTTAATCTTATCCATAAGTCCACCTCTCAAAGCAAAAAAATGTAACTATTGTATAATATACAGATATTTTATTCCCTTGTCTACGAACACAGAAAATGTTTTTTGTATACATTTTCCTAATAAGGGATCATTTCACATAACGAAACAAAAATAAGACGGCCGCCACTTTGCCGTGGCGGCCATCGGGCCTTCATGCCATTACTTGTCGGTATTGCGCAGATAATCGTATGCGGTCAGCGTATGGATTGTCGCCAACTTAATCAGATCCTCGACCTCAATGTATTCGTCGGGGCCGCCGAGATTATAGCCGTTCAGCCCGCAGTTCACGGCAGGCACATTCTTCAGCAGCCGGTAAAGCCGGGCATCCGAAGCCCCTACCCGCATATTCGTCGCGACCTCCTGCCCCCACACTGCGCGGCAGTTTTGCGCCGCAAGCGTGAAAATCTCGTGCCCGGGATCAGACCAGTTTGGCGCCCAGGAGCGAACCGTCCGGAACGTCAGCCCGTCCAGCAACCCAACCGCGGCCTGCACCTGCGCCTCCACCTCGGCCAGAGTTACCCCGGCCGGAATCCTTATATCGCCCCGTGTTAGCGCGGCCGCCGGTATCAGATTGGGCGACGACCCGCCCTCGATCATCCCGAAGTTTACCGTTACCCGTTGGAGAACACCCGTCTCCCCCGCTCCCGACAACGACTCCGACAGCTGCCCCGCGGCAGCGATCGCAGCGGCAACCTCGGGAGGCGCGGCGACCGGCATGCCCTCCAGCGCCGCTTTCAGCTTCGCCATACCGGCCACCAGGCGGTCGATGGCGTTGATTCCCCGGTGGACGTGCGCGCCGTGTCCGGCCTTGCCCTCAGCCGCCAACTCGAACCACAGCAGCCCCTTCTCGCCGAAGCGCAGCACCTTCGATGTGCCGATATCCCCTGAAATCATCGCGTCACCGGCGGCGTGAGGCACAGTATCCAGCAAATATTTCGTACCAAGCACCCCCATGCTCTCCTCGTCGCCGGCCAGCGTTATCACCAGTTCCCCAGACCAGTCTTCGCGGCATCCGGCAAGCAGCATGAAGGCCAGGATGTGGCACGCTATTCCGCCCTTCATATCAGCGACCCCGCGCCCGTACAGGCGGTCGCCGACAAGCTCCCCGCCGAAGGGATCGACCGTCCATGTCTGCCTGTCCCCGGCCGGGAAGGTGTCGAGGTGGCCGTTGAAAACCAGCCGCCTGCCCGTGCGCCCGCCCCTGATCCTGGCAACAAGGTTGACCACCGGCTTCTCCAGCATCGGGTAAGAAAGCTCAATCCCCGGCACCCGGTCCAGTATCTCGCCGACGGCCTCAGCGACCGCACGCGTGTCGGACGGCGGGTTCTCGCTCGGAACGCGCACCAGCCGCGAACAGATCGCCACAAGCTCGTCGCCCCGCTCCCGCACCGCCGCCGCCAGCGCTTGCCTAACACCATCCGCCATCATGCAGCCTCCTCCGGCCTAAAAGGCACATTATACCGTATCTGGCAATAATCATACCAGACAGGCCGGCGGGGCGCAACCAGCTTGCGGCCTATCGCGGGCGGGGACCATAGCCGCCTCTCCCCCCGACGTCCGGGCGCCGTTCCTCTCCGAGCAGCGTCCGTACCGGCCCCTCCCTGGCGACCCTGTGGACTTGCCTGACGACCATTTCGGGCGCCACGCCGCTCATGCACGCGGCCGCCCCCCGGGGACATATCCGCCTGAAGCAGAAAGAGCAAGCCTGCCTGCTGGCGACGACGGCGTTTTTCTCCCCCGGCGGCGCGAGCCGCGCCGGGTCGGTCGGCCCAAAGATGCCCACCGTCGGCGTCCCCACCGCCGCCGCCATATACAGCGGCCCGGTATCCCCCGCCACCACCACCGCCGCCTTTGCCAGCACCGCCGCCAGCTCCAGCAGGCTCGTCAGCCCCGCCGCATTTGCCACCGGCACGCCCGCCGCGGCGGCAATCTCCCGCGCCAGCGGCGCCTCCGCCCGGCCACCGCACAGCATCACGGCAAAATCCCCGGCCAACAGCCTGGCTGTCCGCGCATACAAAACGGCCGGCCAATTCTTCGCCGGCCACGTCGTCCCCGGCGCCAGCACCGCCAGTCTGCGCCCGCGAAGCAACATCAGTTCGTCCAACAGCCCGTCCGCCGCCCTTGCGGCCTCCACCGGCAAAGCCAGCGTCATCCGCCGCTCAGTCGGCACAATGCCCAGCGGCCGCAGCACTCCCAGGTACCTGTCCGTGATATGGCTGCCGAGCGGCGCTGCCGTTTCGTCCATGAACAGCGCGTTGAGTTCCTTCGTACCGCTCATGCCGATGCGCCGGCCGGTTTCCGCCAGTCTGGCGATCATCCCGCTCAGGAACAGGCCATGCACATCGAGGACGGCGTAAAAGCGCCTTCCCGCCAAGGTCCGGCGCAGCTCCCGCCACATCGCCGCCGCCCTGCGCAGTTCGAAATCCCGCAGGTGCCGCTCAAACCGCTCCCGCGACCAGACAATCGTCTCATCGACGTGCGGGTTGTATCTCACAAGATCGGCGGCGACCTCGCCCACCAGCCAGGTGATCCGGCAGTCCGGCCACGCCGCCTTAAGCGACGCGGCCACAGGCGTGCAGTGGATGACGTCGCCGATCGCACTCAGCCTGATAATCAATATCTCCCTCATATCACGCCAGGCCACCTCCGCCTACGATCGGTTACTTTCATTATTATTCTGGGGATTTTCCCGCCAAATATCGCCCGCCCCCGTCAGCCAAATTCTGTCTCCCCGCCACCCGTCCGCATGAATTAACGGCGGTACAGCAATACTAATCCATAGATTAATTTGCCAGGGAACCTCACGGCAATTCACCCAACCCGTGTTTCACAAATATGGAAATTATCCGCCTTGTAAACAAGACCAAGCTGGTTTATAATTAACAAACCAGTTAACAGACTTTGGATTCCAACATCTGCGCGGCCGGGAAGCGGCAGCGCCGCCTAACCGGGGGGCCTTCTGAGGCTCCTGTTTTTGAAATTCCGGCTACAGCGGCAAATATGGGAGGGGTCGACTTGCACAAGCAGGACAAGCTTATGATCATCCCCCTTGGCGGTCTTGGCGAGATCGGCAAGAATCTCACGGTATTCAGATATGGCGACGATATTGTCGTCCTGGACTGCGGGCTGGCGTTCCCCGACGAGGACATGCTTGGCATCGATCTCGTAATACCGGATATGACTTACCTCCTCGATAACAAAGACAAAATCCGCGCCGTCGTCCTGACCCACGGCCACGAGGATCACATCGGCTCGCTTTTCTATCTCCTGCGCAACGCCGACGTGCCTGTCTACGGATCCCGGCTCACCCTCGGTCTGGTGGAGGGGCGCCTCAAAGAAAACAACGTCTCCGACCGCAAACTTATCCCGGTCGCCGCCGGGGACACGATCAAGGCCGGGCGGTTCGAAATCGGCTTCATCCGCGTCAATCACTCGATCGCCGACGCCCTGGGCATCTACTTCCGCACCCCGGTCGGAGTGGTTGTCCACACCGGCGACTTCAAAATCGACCAGACCCCCGTCGACGGCAAAATCATCGACATCCACAAATTCGCCGAACTCGGCGATCAGGGCGTGCTCGTCCTGCTGTCCGACAGCACGAACGCCGAGCGTCCGGGGTATACAAAATCGGAGCTCACCGTAAGCGAAGCGCTGGACGATCAGTTCGCCGCCGCCAGCGGACGGATAATCCTCACCACCTTCGCCTCCAACGTCTCCCGCCTGCAGCAGGCCATCAACGCCGGCTGCAAATACGGCCGCAAGGTCGCCGTACTGGGCAGGAGCATGATAAACGTCGTCACCAAGGCCACCGAGCTTGGCTATATGATAATTCCCGAAGGCGTTCTGATCGATATCGACGAGATCAACCGCTACCCCGCCAACCGCATCCTCATCCTGACAACCGGCAGCCAGGGCGAGCCGATGGCGGCCCTCAGCCGCCTGGCGAACGGCAGCCATCGAAACGTGGAACTCAACCCCGGAGATACGGTGGTAATCTCGGCCACACCCATCCCCGGCAACGAGCGTTCGGTCGGCAGGATCATCGACGGCCTGCTGCGCCTCGGTGTCGAAGTCATTTACGAAAAGTCGTCCGGCATTCACGTTTCCGGCCACGCCAGCCAGGAAGAGCTCAAACTCATCCTCAACCTCGTCCGCCCCAAATATCTCATCCCCGTCCACGGCGAATTCCGCATGCTGAAGAACCACGGCAAGCTCGCCGAAGGCGTCGGCATCCCCAAGGAAAACATCTTTTTCGGCGAAAATGGGCACGTATTCGAATTCACCGCCGAAAGCGGCCGGTTCGCCGGCAAAGTGCCCGCCGGCCAGGTCTTCGTCGACGGCTCAGGCATCGGCGACGTCGGCAACATCGTCATCAGGGACCGCCGCCAGTTGTCGCAGGAGGGCGTCATGATCGTCGTCCTCGCCCTCGACAAACAGCGGGGCTGCGTGGTATCCGGACCGGACATCATCTCGCGCGGCTTCATCTACATGCGCGACTCCGAAGAACTGATAAGGGACGCCCGCAAAGTTGTCAAAGACGTGCTGGAACGCGGCGAAAACAAACCGATAACCGAATGGGCCCCCTTGAAAAGCGGCATCCGCGATGCCCTCGGCAAATACCTGTTCAACAAAACCGGCCGCAGACCGGTGATCCTGACAATCATCATCGAATTATAACCATCGGCCCCGACCGCGGCGCGGAACGTCAACGTTCCGCGCCTTTTTACGCCCGCAGGGCATAGCATCCCCTGCTGCCTCCGGGCGCCGGCCACGCCGCAGGCGAAAAAAAGGCAAAAAAATTTTGCGCGACTTTGAGAAATTTTTCACAAAACTCTGTTGCCAACCATCCTCCGACCGTGTACACTGAAAGTAAGTTAAATTTTTCACAATATCAATGGAGGTCACGCCATGAAAGCTGCGATCGACTTCGGGGAAATGGATGCCATACTGACAAAATACGGACACAAAGCGAACAATATAATCCCCATCCTCCAGGACACCCAGGCGAAATACCGCTACCTGCCCCGCGAAGCCTTCTCCTACCTTTCCGAAAGGCTCGGAATCAGCACTGCCAGGATTTACAGCGTGGCAACCTTTTACGAGAACTTCTCCCTCGAACCCAAAGGCAAATACGTGATAAAAATCTGTGACGGCACCGCCTGCCATGTCAGGAAATCCATCCCCATCCTCGAGCGCCTGCGGAAAGAACTCGCGCTGTCGGAAAGCAAAGTAACAACCGACGACCTCCTCTTCACCGTAGAGACCGTTTCCTGCCTTGGCGCGTGCGGCCTCGCCCCCGTACTTACCGTCAACGACAAGGTCTACCCCGCCATGACGCCGGACAAGGCCAGCGAACTGCTCGCGAAACTCAAGGAGGCGAACTGATATGCTCCATAACCGGGAAGACCTGCGAAGCGCCCGGGCTAAATACAAAATTGCCCTCGCCGCCCAGCGGACGAGAATTCTCGTATGCGCCGGCACCGGCTGCGTGGCCGGCGGGTCGCTCGATATCCACGCCGAACTTGTCCGACTGATAAACGAACAGGGCCTCCCTTGCGCCGTCAGTCTCGAACACGAGCCCCACGGCGAAGAGGTGGGCGTCAAAAAAAGCGGCTGCCACGGCTTCTGCGAGATGGGGCCGCTCGTCAGGATCGAGCCGCAGGGCTGGCTGTACATCAAGGTAAAGCCCGAGGACTGCGCCGAGATAGTTGCCGAAACAATCGTCGGCGGCCGGTTCATCGAACGGCTGGCCTACAGGAAAAACGGCCAGACATACCAGACCCAGGAAGGCATCCCCTTTTACAAGAAGCAGACCCGGCTGGTGCTTGAACACTGTGGCCACATCGACGCCACCTCGATAAATGAGTATCTGGCCATCAGCGGCTACGCCGCGTTTGAGAAAGCGCTCTTCGCCATGACGCCCGACGAAATCGTCAGGGAAATCGACGAATCGAATCTGCGGGGCCGCGGCGGCGGCGGTTATCCGGCCGGCCGCAAATGGTCCCAGGTCAAACGGCAAAAAGAGGCGCAGAAGTACGTCGTCTGCAACGGCGACGAAGGCGACCCGGGCGCTTTCATGGACAGGAGCGTCATGGAAGGCGACCCCCACCGCATGCTTGAAGGCATGATGATCGCCGGCTACGCCTGCGGTGCTTCCCAAGGCTATATCTACGTGCGGGCCGAGTATCCCCTGGCGATCGACCGCCTGGAGACGGCGATCGCCGAAGCCAGGGAATGCGGCCTGCTCGGCAAGAACATCCTCGGCTCCGGGTTCGACTTCGACATCACGATCAGCAAAGGCGCCGGCGCCTTCGTCTGCGGCGAAGGCAGCGCCCTCACCGCCTCCATCGAAGGCAACCGCGGCATGCCGCGGGTCAAGCCGCCCCGCACCGTCGAACAGGGACTGTTCGGCAAACCCACCGTCCTCAACAACGTCGAAACCTTCGCCAACGTGCCGCTCATCATCCTCAAAGGCGCCGCCTGGTACAAGACTATCGGCCCGGAAAAAAGCCCCGGCACCAAAGCCTTTGCCCTCACCGGCAACATCGAGAACACCGGCCTGATCGAAGTCCCCATGGGCACCACCCTCAAAGAAGTCATCTTCGACATCGGCGGCGGCATCCGCGGCGGCGCCGGGTTCAAAGCCGTGCAAATCGGCGGCCCCTCAGGCGGCTGCCTAACCAGCCAGCACCTCGACCTGCCGCTCGACTTCGACTCGCTCAAAAAAGCCGGCGCCATGATCGGCTCCGGCGGGCTGGTCGTCATGGACGAGCACACCTGCATGGTCGAAGTGGCCCGCTTCTTCATGAACTTCACCCAGAACGAATCGTGCGGCAAATGCCTGCCCTGCCGCGAAGGCACCAAGCGCATGCTCGAAATCCTGGAAAGGATCGTCGCCGGCCAGGGCGAAGCGGCCGACATCGACATGCTGCTCGAGCTGGCGGACACCATCTCCTCCACCGCCCTGTGCGGCCTCGGCAAAACCGCCGCCTTCCCGGTCGTCAGCACGATCAAATACTTCCGCGACGAATACGAGGCCCACGTCAACGAAAAACGCTGTCCAGCCAAGACCTGCCAGAAGCTCAAGCGGATATTCATCGACGCCGCTCTCTGCAAAGGCTGTTCGAAATGCGCGCGCCTCTGCCCGGTGGGGGCCATCGCCGGCACCGTCAAGGAACCGTTCGTCATCGACGCCGGCAAATGCGTAAAATGCGGCGCGTGTCTCGAATCATGCGCCTTCAAGGCGATAAAGGAGGACTGACGCCGTGAGCACCGAGTTCATGCTTATCGACAACATCCCGGTGGAAATAGCCGGGGAAAAGAATATCCTCGCCGTCATCCGCAAAATCGGCATCGACCTGCCCACCTTCTGCTACTACTCCGAGCTGTCGGTCTACGGCGCCTGTCGCATGTGCGTCGTCGAAGACAAATGGGGCGACATCCACGCCGCCTGCTCCACCCCGCCCAAGGCCGGCATGGAGATTCGCACAAATACCCCCCGGCTCCGCAGGTACCGCAAGATGATCCTCGAACTCTTCCTCTCCAACCACTGCCGCGACTGCACCACCTGCGAGAAGAACGGCAAATGCAAGCTGCAGGAACTGGCCCAGCGGTTCGGCATCAAACAGGTCCGCTTCAACAACACCTCCGGCGAGCCCGACCTCGACGCCTCCTCGCTCTGCATCGTCCGCGACAAAAGCAAATGCATCCTCTGCGGCGACTGCGTCAGGATGTGCGACGAAGTCCAGAAAGTCGGCGCCATCGATTTCGCCTACCGCGGCTCGAAGATGCGCGTCAGCCCGGCGTTCGACGAACCGATCGCTAAAACGAATTGCGTCGGCTGCGGGCAATGCGCGGCCGTCTGTCCGACCGGCGCCATCGTCGTCCGCGACGACACCGCCAAGCTGTGGCAGGACATCAGCGACAGGGACGCCAAGGTCGTCGTCCAGATCGCCCCGGCAGTCAGGGTCGGCATCGGCAAGGAATTCGGCCTCGCCGAAGGCGAGAACGTCATGGGTCGCATCGTTGCCGCGCTGAGACGCATGGGCTTCGATGAAGTGTTCGACACCTCCACCGGCGCAGACCTCACCGTTCTCGAAGAAGCGGGCGAATTCCTCGCAAGGCTGCAAAAGGGCGAAAAACTGCCGCTGCTCACCTCCTGCTGTCCGGCATGGATCCAGTACGCCGAAAATAACTACCCGGAGCTTATGGCCAACATCTCCACCTGCCGTTCGCCGATGCAGATGTTCGCCTCGGTACTCAAGGAGCACTACCGTCATTCCAACCGGCGAGTCGTCGTCGTGGCCGTCATGCCCTGCACCGCCAAGAAATACGAGGCCGCCCGCGACGAGTTCCAGGAGGACGGCGCCCGCAACGTCGATTACGTCATAACCACCCAGGAACTTGTCAAGATGATCAGGGAGGCCGGCATCGTCTTCGCCGAGATCGAGCCGGAGTCGGTCGACATGCCGTTCGGGGCCACCAGCGGCGCCGGCGTCATCTTCGGTGTGACGGGCGGCGTCACGGAAGCGGTGATAAGGCGTCTGGCGGACGACAAATCCGTCTCCGCGCTCAGGGCGCTTGCCTTCACCGGCGTCCGCGGCCTGCAGGGCGTCAAGGAAGCGAGCATCGATTACGCCGGCCGCGAAGTAAAGATCGCCATCGTCAGCGGCCTCAAGAACGCCGACAACCTCATCAGGCAGATAAAAAGCGGCGAGAAGCACTACGACTTTATCGAAATAATGGCCTGCCCCAGCGGGTGCATCGCCGGCGCCGGCCAGCCGGTCACGAACGAGGAGGGCAGGAAGCGCCGCAGCGCCGGCCTGTACGACTCCGACCGCATGAGCAGCATCAAACGCTCCGAGGAAAACCCGGTGATAATGGCCCTCTACGGCGGTCTGCTCAAGGGCAAAGTGCACAAACTACTCCACGTGGAGTATCGCAGAAAGGCGTGAGTGCATTATGAAAATCAGGGTCTGCATCGGCAGCGCCTGCCATCTTAAAGGTTCCTACAACGTCATCAACTCCCTCCAGCAGCTCGTCGAAGAATACCAGGTCGCCGACGAAGTCGAAATCCACGCCTCCTTTTGCCTCGGCCTCTGCTCCCAGGCCGTATCGGTAAAGATCGACGAAGGCGACGTGCAGAGCGTGTCCGGGCCGACGGTGCGGGATTTCTTCGCAAAAAACGTCCTGCCCGCGCTGCAGCGGCCGTCCTGCGCACACACAGGGAAATAGGTTCAAAGAGATCGCAAAGCTTCCGAGGATAATCCTCGGAAGCTTTTTCTTTCCCGGCAATATATTCTGACTCCAGAACCTCAGGCGCCCTTGCCGTAGCCTACCCTCTCCGCTCCCCGTCCCGCCACCGGTTCGATGTCCTTCTCCACCCATACGGGGTTGTGGTCCTCGGCTTCGGCCAGCGGTTGGGTGCCGTCGCCGAACATCGCCTTGAACTCGCCCCAGTTGTAGACCCCGAGGAACATATGAACAACAAGGAAGAGTCCCATATAAAGACCGAGGACAAGATGGACGGTGTTGGTGATGCCGATAAGCTCCTTGGGGGCGACCGGGATGAACGCGTACAGTATCCAGCCGCTGACGATGAGGACGGGGCCGAAGAACAGCAGGCACAGGCCGAAGATTTTCTGGCCGGAGTTGACCTTGCCCATCGGCGGCACGGGGATCTTTTTGCCGAGCAGCATCTTCTGCGGATAGCCGCCGCCCACCAGCAGCCAGCCTACGTCGCGGTCGTCCCACGAAAAGTTGCGGCGCATAAAGCCGGCGACGCGATCGAGGCAGAACAACGCGTACAATACGCAGGCAACGGTGAGGAGGGTGGCGCCGGCGATGTGGATCTTCATCGCCAGGTTGACGAACTCCTCGCTCCCCGGTTTGTACCAGATAACGAAGCCGGTAAAAGCGGCAGGCAGGAAGCCGAAAATCAGGCCCCAGTGGAAGAGGCGGGAACACAGCGGATGCTTGAGAACGCGCGGTCCATCGTCGTGGTTGTTCATCAGCTTTTCCCTCCCAGCTTGGCACGGTTAACGTAGCTGGTGTGGAACAGTTCTTCCGCCAGCGGGCTGAGGGGCTTGCCGGCAAACTTGCCGTACATCTCGGCGACCGCCGGATTGTTGTGGCTCTGGCGGATTTTGGCCTTGGCGTCGTCCTTATACATGCCGGCGGCGCGCATCTTTATGTATTTTGTACGGTCGACGAAGACATCGGTGGCGACGTAGGCGCCTGCCCACAGCAGGGCGGCTCCTGCGCCGGCCAGGCCGAGGAACTCGCGGCGGGACACCTTGATCGTTTTTTCGACATAATCGTAATTTGCCACGTCAATACCTCCCTATGACCACGGCAGAATGGCTTTATACTTGTCTATCCACGACGTCCCCATCGGGTTGACCGGCTGTCCGCCGCCGTTGACGCAGCCGCCGGGGCAGTTCATCACTTCGATGAAATGGTAGGGCGACTTGCCGGCGGCGACTTCAGCCACCACCGGGGCGAGGTTCTCCTTGATGCCATGAACAACGGCTACTTTGAGGGTGATCTCTTTGCCGGTTTTGGCGTCTTTCATGGTGACGCTGGCCGCCTTGACGCCCTTGAGGCCGCGCACCGGGGCAAATTCGAGGGTAGCAAGTTCCTGTCCGGTTATCACGAAGTAAGCGGTCCTAAGCGCCGCCTCCATAACGCCGCCGGTATTGCCGAAGATGGTGCCGGCGCCGCTGTAGCTGGCGAGCGGGTTGTCGGCGTCTGTCGCGCTCGGGGCGGCGGTCAGGGAGATGTTCATCTTTTTGAACAGCCGGGCAAGGTCGCGGGTAGTGAGCACAGTGTCGACGTCCTGGTAGCTGCCCGTCTTGCCCTGCTTGCGCCAGTATGCGGCGGCGCCGGCGAATTCCGGCCTGGACGCCTCGAATTTCTTGGCGGTGCAGGGCATGATGCCGACGACATACATATTTTCGGGGTTGACTTTAAATACATCTCTGGCGCCGTAGGTTTTGGCGAGGGCGCCAGCCATTTGCTGCGGCGATTTGGCCGAAGATAGGTGGGGCAATATTTCCGGGTGGTTAAGCTCGGCGTGGCGCACCCAGGCCGGGCAGCACGAAGTGAACTGGGGCAGCGGCCCGAGGTGGTGGCCGTGGGCCGGCTCGCCCATAGCATAGTGCCGGATCTTGGCGATCAACTCGCTGCCTTCCTCCATAATGCACTGGTCGGCGGCGAAGTTGTTGTCGAAGATTTTAAATCCCGCTTGCTTCATGGCGCCGTAAAGTTTTTCGGTGGTGAGGGTGCCGGGCTCCAGGCCGAATTCCTCGCCGATGGCGACGCGGACGGCGGGGGCAATAACGCCAACGACGGTGACACGGCCGTCTTTGAGTTTGGCAATGACGGCGTCGATGCTGTCGGCAGTGTCCCGTGGCGCGCCAAAAGGGCAATTCACCAGGCACTGGCCGCAGAAAAGGCACTTTTCGTTATCCACGCCATGCACGGCGCCGTACTTGCCGGTGATGGCGCCGGTGGGACAGAATGCCTTGCAAGAGTCACAACCTTTGCATTTCCTGCGGTCGATCTCGATGACTGAGGACAGCTCCTTTTGCCGAAAACCTATCATAGAACCCCCTCCCAGGCTTTTTGGTATGGTGGTCTGACCACTCATATAAATATTAGGTTATATGGTTATAAACTGTCAACCTGTTTTTTCAATATTGCGAAAGTGAAAAAAGGTACAAAGTGCCAGCCTGGCTGCTTCCGGCCGTCACCAACAGGTCGTCAGCCGCTCTTCCTGATGATATTCCTTCCCGAAACCGCGCTTTCTTCGCTTTTTGATGAAGGAATAATCTTCATACTATAGAAAAAGGTGTAATTAGTATTACTTGAAACGCTATTAACCGACAAGATGTCTGACAAAGCGAAGTCCTCGGGTATTTTTTATTTAGCCAGCGTTAACCTGGCAAAGCAGGCAGGAGATGTTGTGATGAAAATTGTTTCATATCAGGAAATGGGATTCTTGGTCATAAAGGTTGAGGGGCGGATGGATATCGCCACTTCCCCGGAATTCGAGAAAAACTGCGCAGCCTTGATGGAACAAGGCCACCAGAAAGTCGTCATCGATTTTGCCGGCCTCGAGTACATCAGCAGCGCCGGTCTTCGCAGCATCCTGGCCATCGCCAAAAAGCTCAAAAGCGGCGGCGGCAGCCTGTCCCTGTGCTCATTGACCGGTCTCGTGAAAGAAGTGTTCGACCTCTCGGGCTTCGACAACTTCCTGCCGATCTTCGCTGACGTCGAGCAGGCACTGGCGGGTGGCGGCAAATGACGCCGGCAGTTGAAAGCACCTTCACCGCCAGCATCGAAAACATCCCCCAGATGGTGGCCTTCGTGGCCGAAAACGCCGCCGCGGTCGGTGTACACCCCCGGCGGGTTATGCATCTGGAACTGGCCACCGAGGAAGCGGTAACCAATATCTGCTGCTATGCTTACGAAGTCCCTCCCGGTCAGGTGTCCATTCGGGTCTCCCGTGCCGATGATGTCGTGCGGGTCGAATTCATCGACAACGGTGTGCCCTTCGACCCGCTGGACGCTGACGCGCCCGATCTTCAAGCCGACCTGGACAACCGGGAAGTCGGCGGCCTGGGGATATTTCTTATCAGGCGTCTGCTTGACGAAGTCCACTACCACCGCCACGACAACCAAAACATCCTGTCGCTGGGCATCAAACATGCACCTGAGTAAAACCGTTATCGTTTTTGCCGCCGCCCTGGCGGCTCTGCTCATCCCTGCGCCGCCGGCCGCCGCCGCGGGGAAACCGGTGGAGCTTATGCTTCAGTGGACCCACCAGGCCCAGTTCGCCGGCTATTACGTCGCCGCGTCCAAGGGCATTTACCAGGCTCACGGCCTCGACGTAAGGCTAATTCAGGGCGGCCCTGGCCTCGATCCTATGAACGAGCTTGCCAGCGGCGATGTCGACTTCGTCACCGCCTGGCTGTCGACCGCCCTCATCCGGCGTCAGGACGGGCTGCCGATCGTCAACGTCGCCCAGGTCGTCAACAGGTCCAACCTGCTGCTGATAAGCTGGAAAGACTTGTCTGGAGAATCCTCCAAGAACTTGAGCGGCCGCCGGATAAGCATCTGGGAGGGCGATTTCCGGGCGCCCTATCTGGCTTGGCTGCAAGCCGAAGGAGTGGAGCCCGCGGCGATCCATCCCCAGTACTACTCGGTAAACCTATTCCTCCGCAAAGGCGTCGACGCCTGTTCCGCCATGTACTACAACGAGTATCACATGCTCTACCAGGCCGGCGTGGATGAGGACGAACGGAGCGTCTTTTTTCTGAAAGACTACGGCTTCGGCTTCCCCGAGGATGGCCTCTACTGCACCGAAAGCACCATCCGACTGGACCGCGAAATGGTTGCAGCGTTCCGTGAGGCCTCGTTGGAAGGCTGGCTCTACGCTGCCCGGCATCCGGAGGAAGCCCTGGACATCGTAATGGAATACGTGACCGCCGCCAACATCGAGACCAACCGTTCCCACATGAAATGGATGCTGGAAAAAATCTTAGCAAGCATCGTGCCCGTCGCCAAGGATTCCTGGACGCTTGGCGAACTGACCCGGGAAGATTACGAAAAAACGGTCCTGATGATGAAGGGGCAAAACATGCTCCGCAATCCCCCCTCGTACGAGGCGTTTACAGGGAGGTGACGGCCCGTGTTCCTTAACATGAGTATCCGTTGGCGCCTGTTCGCTTTCGTACTGGCCGCCGCCGGCACAATTCTGGCCGTGGTCATCGGCTACGGTTACCTCGAGGCGCGCGCGCTGCTGGAGGAGGAGCTGGAAGCCAAAGCCTGGCAGCTTTCGAACGCTACCGCCAATAAAATAGTCACGGTAGAAAAAACCGTCGCGAAGGTAGCCGGCGGTCTGGCAGCGACGACGGCCCTGCATTCGGGCCCGCAGACCGACTATTACCCGCTACTGGAGCGTTTGCTTGCCGAAAATGAAGAGGTATCGGGGATTGCCGTCGCCTGGGCGCCTGTTTACCGGGTCGAGAGCGGAAACGACGTTTCCCCGTCCGTACACCGGGTTGGCAGCAGGGTGGAACGGGGCGACCTGGCGGCGGGCGGAGCCAACTATACTGTCGCCGACTGGTACGCCCTGCCGCGCAATCTCTTCCTCCCCTGTTGGAGCGAGCCCTATTCGGCCGGCAGCGGTAGCGACGCACTGATGGTTACCTACTCCATCCCCCTTTACGCCAAGACCGGCCATAGCAACTTCATCGGCGTCGTGAAATGCGACGTATCGCTTGAGTGGCTGCGCGAGCTCCTGCTGGTGTTGCCGCTGGAAAAAAACGGCTACGCCTTTCTGCTGTCCCGGAACGGCACCTATGTCGCCCATCCGCAAAACAACTTCATCCTCAAGGAAAACATCTTCAGCCGGGCCGAGGAACAGGATAACGCCCTTCTCCGCAAACTCGGCCGCGAAATGGTTAAAGGTCGCAGCGGCTTCATCCGCTACGACAGCATCGTCAGCGACGAAAAAGGGTGGCTGCTTTATCAGCCGATCCCTTCCACCGGGTGGGTACTGGGGGTGTTCTTCCCCCAGGAGGCGATGACCGCCAAAGTAATCGAGCTCAGCCGCAAGGAAGCGGCTATAGGACTGGTCGGCTTCCTGCTGCTCCTGCCGGTGATGCTGCTCATCGCCCGCTCCATCACCCGCCCGCTGCTTCAACTGGACAAGGCCGCCAGAATACTCGCCACCGGCGATCTTGACGCCCCCCTTCCCGAGCTGCGCGGCAAAGACGAAGTCGCCCGCCTGGCCGACTCGTTCACAACCATGCGCAACGAACTCAAAGTCCATCTGGCAATGCTGGAACAGAACGCGGCGACCCGCGAGCGGATCGAGAGCGAGCTCAGAATCGCCCGCGATATCCAGATGGACCTCGTCCCTAAAACCTTCCCGCCTTTTCCCGCGCGGCCGGACTTCGAGCTTTACGCGGTTATGAACCCGGCCCGTCAGGTCGGCGGCGACTTCTACGACTTTTTCATGCCCGACGACGAGCACCTGTGCATCGCCATCGGCGACGTCTCCGGCAAAGGCGTCCCTGCGGCGCTCTTCATGGCCGTCACCCGCACCCTGCTGCGGGCCTTCCTCCAGAACGGCGACTCACCGGGCGATGCGCTGCGCCACCTCAACGACGACCTCGCTCAGAACAACGACTACTGCATGTTCGTCACCGTCTTCTGCCTGGTTGTCCATCTGCCCAGCGGCCGCTGCCGGTTCGCGAACGGCGGCCACAACCTGCCCTGCGTCATCCGCGCCGACGGCAGAATCGACTACCTTCCCAAGACACAGGGAGCCGCCCTGGGGGTCATGGAAGGGCTGCCGGTAGCGGAAAGCGAAACCTCCCTTACCCCGGGAGACATGCTATTCTTATATACCGATGGCGTCACCGAAGCCATGAACCGCCAGGAAGAACTATTCGGCGACAACAGGATGACGGCGGAATTGTCCCTGCGGCGAGCTCTGAACTGCACCGACCTGCTCCGCGGCATGGCGGAGGCTGTGGCAGTTCACGCCGATGGGGCCGAGCAGTCGGACGACATCACCATGGTGGCCCTCCGTTACTTCGGCCAACGCTAATAACGTCATACCGAACGGCGACACCCACAACGCGACGCATTTTGCGCCGCGTTGTTTTTATCTTCCGGTCGCGCGGCCCACCGTCTTGTTGCCCGTCTCTGCCAGGGGCATCGGCGCTCAGCCGCCGCCCCCTCCCCTTAAACTCCTATTGCCGAAAAACTATTTTCCTATATATGCAAAAAACGATTTTAGGATTATAATTATTTTAAGATATTTATTTTTAATGACGAATAGTCCAAAATAACAGCTAAACCACAGGGCGTTATCGCCATTTGGGAGGATTACGATGAAAAGGATGCTTGTGTTTGCCGGAACAGTTCTGGTTCTGGCCGCCGTCGCGGCGTTCGCCTTCGGCCCTTTCGGGCAGGAAAAGCTGCAGCTTATTCACCGCGACGGCCCCCGCTCGCTCTATCTGGACACCAGCTCGGTGCAGGTTATCAGTGAACCCGACACCGGGCTCCGCTACCTCGACGTGACCGTGCGGCAGACATACGAATTCACCGACAATTACGATCTCACCAGGTACTTTGTCCAGGTTGACGCCAGAAAGCTCCAACCGGTTACCGCCATCGGCTGCGACAAGGACGGAAAAGTGCTCGAGCTCTGAAACCTCATGGATAATGCGGTCTCGTGGAGACCGCCCGACCCCGCCGCCAACGAGGAGAAGATCTATGACGCCGCCTGGAACTACGCCCGCAAAAAGGGCCTGCTCTGACCAGGCCCTAGTTTGCTCTGGCTGACAAACATAGGCACCGGTACCACCCGGGTACCGGTGCCTGCTATCGTCTAGCTGTCGCTGCGACGTCTATCGCGGGGAAGTGCCGGACGTCTTACCGGCGATTCCGTTTTCCCGAATGTATTCCATCAGCATTTCGGCTGTCCGGCCGGTGATCTTCAGGCAGCCGCGCAGATGCTCCTTGGTTTCGAAAGGATGCGGGTTGAGCGCCCGGCAGCACGTACCCCCGAAGTTGCCGCTGAACCGGTCGTGGAAGCCCGAGCTGACGCGGTACGCTTCGTCGCGGCTCTCCTCATTGCTCCTCCGTCCCTCAAGCGCCCCCAGCACCATTATCGAAGCCGCCAGCGCCCCGCACACGCAGCCCGAGTGTCCGATGCCCCCGCCGAAGCCTGCGGCGAGTCTCAGGGCGTCGTCACCCAGTCCCAGACCGAGCGTCGTGTTGAACGACCGCAAAATCGCCTCCGCGCAGTTGTAACCTTCCCGGAAATGCTGCCCCGCTATCTGCTTGACATCCGGTTGCCCGCTATCCATGCATTCTCCTCCTCTGTTTCGAAAATATCCCGATAATACCAGACCTTTGTCCATTGGCCCCATAATCCTGAAACAATGGTCTATACCCTATATTAAAGCACCGTAAAGCTTTTTTCAAAGGAAGCACTGACTTTCCCTGCTTTGAGCGACCAAGGACAACATATTTATCAACCTTCCGGGCTCATACTAAAAATACTGCCGCAATAAGGCTGACTGGAGGAAAGATGATAAAGGAAAAAACAGAAATGGATCCGGGATGGAAGCTTGACAACAGTTACGCCTGTCTCCCGAAAACGTTTTTCAGCATCCAAACCCCAACCCCCGTGAAATCGCCGCAACTGATTATCCTCAACTTCCCCCTGGCAGCATCCCTGGGGCTGAATATCCCCGCGCTGCAAAGCGAAGACGGCGTAGCGGCGCTGGCCGGCAATGTCGTTCCCGCAGGCGCTTTGCCGCTTGCCCAGGCTTATGCGGGGCATCAGTTCGGGCATTTTACCATGTTGGGAGACGGACGGGCCCTTTTACTCGGCGAACAGATTACCCCGCAGGGCGAACGGTTCGACATCCAGCTCAAGGGGGCGGGGAGAACGCCCTACTCCCGCGGCGGCGACGGACGCGCGGCCCTCGGGCCGATGCTGCGCGAATACATCATCAGCGAAGCTATGCAGGCTCTCGGCATTGCCACTACCCGCAGCCTCGCCGTGGTATCCACCGGCGAACCGGTAATCCGCGAAACCATACTGCCTGGTGCTATTCTGACCCGCGTCGCGGCCAGCCACCTGCGCGTGGGCACTTTCCAGTACGCAGCGGCGCGGGGAACCCCTGATGATCTCCGCGATCTGGCCGACTATACGCTGCAGCGCCATTTCCCGGACGTTGACCTTGGCGGTAATCGCTATCGGGCGCTGCTGCAATCCGTAATCGCGCGCCAGGCCAGATTGATCGCCGCCTGGCAACTTGTCGGCTTTGTCCACGGGGTGATGAACACCGACAACATGGCCCTCAGCGGCGAAACCATCGACTATGGCCCCTGCGCCTTCATGGATACCTATGACCCGGCAACGGTGTTCAGTTCCATTGACCTCAACAGACGGTACGCTTACGGCAATCAGCCGCACATCGCCGGCTGGAATCTCGCGCGCTTTGCCGAAACCCTTCTGCCGCTGCTGCATGCCGACGAGAAACAGGCAGTCACCCTCGCCCAGGACGCGCTTTCCGCCTATGCGGAGTTGTATCACGCCAACTGGCTCGCCGGTATGAGAGCCAAACTGGGCATCTTCAACGCGGAAACCGGGGACACCGCCCTTATTGAAGACCTTCTCGGCATCATGAAGGAGCAACAGGCGGACTATACCAACACCTTTCGCGGGCTTACCATAGGCGCGCAGGAAGAAGCGGCCGTGTTTCGCTCCGGCGAGTTTGCCCGCTGGCGCGAACAATGGCAGGCCCGGCTAACAAGGCAGCCGCAATCCGCCGCCGCAGCAAATCAACTGATGCGCAGCAGCAACCCTGCCGTAATCCCCCGCAACCACCGGGTCGAAGCTGCTCTCGAAAGCGCGGTGAAACACGGCGATTACACCGTTATGGAGAAGCTCCTCGCGGTTCTGTCACACCCCTATGCCTACTCCGCCGAACAGGACGGGTATTCATCGCCGCCCGCGCCATCCGCCTGCCCCTACCGGACCTTCTGTGGCACTTGAATAGCGGAGCCTGCGCCGATAACACCAAGGGCCAAGATGCCCATCTTAGGCTAAAACCGCCGCTGTCAGCATAAACATTAGCATGCACACTGAATCGCGGAGGGAGAACAATGGTCTTTCTCTACGCCTTCATCGCTGTGCTGTGCCTCGGCCTTGCCCCCTTCTTCGGCAAATCGGTCATCAACTGCATCAATCCCCTCACCGCTTTCGCCATCAGAACCGTAATCGCCGCTGTCCTTGTCCTGGCCTGGGTGCTGCTCAGCCACACCTATTTCGATATCAAAAACCTTCCCTGGACATTCTGGATAATCGTCACCCTGGAAGCTGCGATCGCGGCCGTATTCGCCGACCTCGCCTACTTCTATGCCCTGGAGAAAGGCTCCATCAACCAGGTTGCCCTCGTCATCTCCTGCGCGCCGCTAATCACAATGCTAACTGGTTATGTGGCCTTCGACGAAATGGTCTCCGGCAAGCAGATCGTCGGCGCGCTGCTCATTACCTGCGGCCTGGTCATCATCAACATTGATTTCTGAACCGTTTATCCCTATATAAGCCGCTCCCCGCACAGCTTACAGAAGACCGCGTCGCGGTCATGATCCTGACAGCCGCAGCCGGCGCATGCCGCTTCCCGCTCCCGTTTTCGGGACTGTTGCGCCAGTTCTACCGTAACAATCCCGGTCGGCACGGCAATGATCCCATACCCCAGAATCATCACCAGAGCGGCCAGCGCCCGCCCGGCCAACGTCGTCGGCGTGATATCGCCAAAGCCCACCGTCGTAAGCGTCACGATCGCCCAGTACATTCCCACCGGGATGCTGGTAAAGCCGTTCTCCGCCCCCTCGATCATATACATCAGCGTGCCGATGACAACGACCAGTGTCAACACAGTGCTCAGAAAAACGGTTATCTTGAACCGGCTTGCCTTAAGCGCCCGTGTGAGGAGCTGGGCCTCGCCCACGTAACGGCCGAGCTTCATAATCCGAAAGACCCGCAACAGCCGCAGCACCCTGATTACCAGGAAATACTGCATCCCGAAACTAAACAGGCTGAGATAGGAAGGCAGAACCGCCATCAGATCGATCAGCCCCAGCGGGCTGCGCATATACCGCCACTTATCCCGCACACAGACGACCCGCAGCAGGTACTCGACTGTGAAAACGCCCGTGAACCCCCACTCGGCGAAATACAGCATCCGGTCGAACCTCACCTCGATATCGGGCACGCTCTCGAGGATGACCGCCAGCACGCTCAGCACGATCAGCCACAGCAGAGCCACGTCGAACGCCTTCCCCTGCGGGGTATCCGACTCGAAAATAATGACGAACAACCGCTCCCGCCAGTCTTGGGACAGCGGCTTCTGATCGCGTTCCATAAAAATCCCCTTTTGTCGCCCGATTCGCCCGCTCCACAGGCCGTTAACTGTTTTATTCTGCCCCTGATGCAATAATATCCTGCAAAGCCCCTCTCCCTTGACAACCGTCGCTGCCGCGTCTAGCATAAAAGTAACGACGGCCCGACCTTCACCACGCGTGGGTGAAGGTACGGCGCAAAACCGAACATGAACGGGGGGGCCGCTACATATGGCGAACACTAATCCTATTACCAGTCACCGGGTAACCGGCGGCGGCGGGGTCAGCCTCTATGTCGAGGAAACGGGCCGCGCCGACGGCCGGCCGATACTTTTCATCCACGGGTTTAACCAATGCCGGCTTGTCTGGACAAAACAGACCAATTCCGCCCTGGCGGACGAATTCCGTCTCATAACGCTCGACAACCGCGGCCACGGCCTGTCGGACAAGCCGCAGGACGCCTATGGGCAATCACGGCTGTGGGCCGACGATATCGCCGCCGTGATCGATTCTCTGCGGCTCGACAAACCTGTCCTCGTCGGCTGGTCCTACGCCGGCCTGATAATCCTCGACTACCTCCGCCATTACGGCGAGAAAAGCATCGCCGGCATCAACCTCGTCGGCGCCAGGACCTGTGTTGGCACACCCGCGGCCGTAGCCGCCACCGGCAGAGACTACCTGCCCCTCAGGCCGCTGATGTTCTCCAGCGATATCGCCGAAGCCGTCGACGGCCTCGCCAGCTTCCTCAGGCTCTGCACCTTCCGCCCCCTCCCTCCCGAGGAATACTACCTCTTCCTCGGCTTCAACGCCATCGTCCCGCCCTATGTCCGCCAAGGGCTGATGAGCCGCTCTTTGGGCAACGACGACCTGCTGCCGACCCTGAAAAAACCCTTCCTCGTCACCCACGGCAAAGAAGATGCAATCATCCTCCCCAGCCACGGCGAACACAACGCCGCCCTGCTGGCCAACGCCAAGACCTCCTTCTACCCCGAAGCCGGCCACAACACATTCTGGGAGGACGCGCCCCGCTTCAACCGGGAACTGCGCGCCTTCGCCGCTTCACTATAAAGACAGCGATAAAACCCCAGGCCGGGATTAATCCCGGCCTGGGGTTTTATCGCTCGCCATCAGAACCAGGCGCCGTACATCATTCCCGTCACCGTCTCCATCAATACCACCAGAGCCACATAAATCGCCGTCTTTTCCGTCCCCATGATCTGCCGCAGTACGATCATACTCGGCATAGCCCAGCTCCGCAACCGCCTGCTTGGTGTTCCCGTACAGAGTGGCGCATTTCTGGCACCCCATCCCCAAAACCTCGATTTTCATTATATTTTTTGCAAAGATTTTCTGCCTAATCGCCACGCATCTCTGGCAAAATATGGCTTAAATCATGGCAGGAATTTCTATCTTACGGTTTAATATAGAGTATTATAAGACCTTGCCCGTTGGCGACGGCCGGATTGGCCGTCGCCGACGCCGCATGATTTCCATAGCGCAGCGGGGGACGAGCCATGAACACGCGAGAAGCTATCAGGACAACATTGGCCGAAAATATCGCCAACAACCAACCGATAATCGGCGTGGCCGTCGGCTCCGGCCTGTCCGCCAAACAGGCTATCGCGGGCGGGGCCGATTTTTTGCTGGCCCTGAACGCCGGGAGGTTCCGCATGGCGGGGATAAGCTCATTGGCCGCTCTGCTGCCGTACGCCAACAGCAATGAAATGGTGCTCGACTTCGGCGCCCGCGAAATCATCCCCCGTGCCGGAAACAGTCCGGTCATCTTCGGCGCTTGCGCCACCGACGTCACCATCGACCATGATGCGTTGATAGCGAAAATCCGCGCCCGGGGCTTCCACGGCGCAAACAATTTCCCCACCGTCGGCCTTATCGACGGAGTTGTGCGTCAAACCCTGGAAGCGGAAGGCCTCGGGTTTCAGCGTGAAGTCGAGTTCGTCGCCAAAGCCGCCAGAGCCGGCCTGTTCACCGTCGCGTTCGTATTCGACGAAAACCAGGGGCTTGCGATGGCGGCTGCCGGCGCCGATATAATCTGCGCCCATCTGGGCCTGACCGCCGGCGGAAAAACAGGGGCCAAACACGCCATGTCGCTGGAAAACGGCGTACAGCTCGCCGGCCGCATTTTCGCGGCGGTCGACCGCCAGTACCCCGGCAAAATAAAAATGATCTACGGCGGGCCGGTATCCACCCCGGAGCAAACCGCGCGTTTCTACGGCAGCACCGGGGCGATGGGCTACATCGGCGGCTCGAGCTTCGAACGGATTCCGGCCGAAACGACGATCGAAGAAGTGACCGGGCAGTTCAAAAACTTCATGCGGCTCAAACGGGAAAACGAATCTCTTCGCCGCGAGCTTTTCAAGAAAAAGGTCTTCGACGAGATCGTCGGCCAGAGCAGGCTGATGCAGGAGTTGTTCGAGATCGTCAGCAAAGTCGCCGACAAAAACGTCAACATCCTGGTCTGCGGTGAGAGCGGCACAGGCAAAGAACTCGTCGTCAGGGCAATCCACTACAACAGCCCGCGCAGCAGCCAGCCGTTCATCAAAGTCAACTGCGCCTCGATTCCCGACACCTTGCTGGAGAGCGAGCTGTTCGGCCACGAAAAAGGCTCTTTCACCGGCGCCACCAGCAAGCGGGTCGGTTTATTCGAGCTGGCCAACCACGGGACGCTTTTCCTCGACGAAGTCAGCGAAATGAGTCCCGGTACCCAGGCGAAACTACTCAGGGCGATCCAGCAGCAGGAATTCCTCCGCATCGGCGGCAACAAGCCGATCAAGGTCGATACCCGGATAATCTGCGCCACCAATGCCGATCTCCACGCCGCCGTCGCCCAGGGGAAATTCCGCGAAGACCTGTTCTACCGGATTAACGTCGTCACGATCCGAACGCCGCCCCTGCGGCAGCACAAAGAGGATATCCCCCTGCTGGTAAATTACTTCCTGGAAAAGATCCGCGTCAAGTTCAACCGCGACATCCGGCGCCTGTCCCCGGACACCCTCGATGCCCTCATGCAGCACAACTGGCCAGGCAACGTCCGCGAGCTGGAACACGTGCTGGAAAGCGCCGCCATCCTCAGCGACGGCGATGTAATTTATTGCTCTGACCTGCCGATCAATCCCGGTCAGATCGCCCGCCGCGGCGAAAGCGCCGTCAATATGCCCAGGGCCGCCACCGCTTCGGTGGAAAGGCAGATCATCCTCGGCTCGCTCGACCAGCATGCCTGGCACCGGCAGAAAACCGCGCAGTTCCTCGGCATAACCCGGCGCACCCTGCTCAATAAGATGAAAAAATACGGCATCAGAGAGCGGGAAACGCGCGACGGATGACCCGAGGGAAATACTCTTCACACAACCGCGGCTATGGGAAAATACTTTCCCATAGCCGCAAGCGTTTACCGGCCCGGCGCTTATCGCCTAACTGCCTGCTCGCTCCGGCCGCGATGGGAACAAGCCTTCCCACTTACGCGCCGCCAAAGCCCGGAAATCGGCTTGGCACATTATTTGCATGATTTAGCGGCAGTCGAAACTTTAGCGAGGGAGTGGTAACGTGGCCGGCAAAGTGATTCTTTTGGGCACTCTGGACACCAAGGGTCAAGAGTTCAAGTACATCAAGGATTTGATCGAAAGCACCGGTGTCGGGACGGTGGTGATCGACGCCGGCGTCAAGGGCAGACCGTACTTCCTGCCCGACATCGCCAACGACCGGGTCGCCGCCGCCGGCGGGACGCCTCTGGCCGAACTGCTCAGCAAGGACGACCGGGGGCTGGCGATGGAGGTCATGACCAAAGGCGCGGCCCGCATACTGGGCGAGCTTTACGACCAGGGCGAAGTCGCCGGCGTCATCAGTCTCGGCGGCTCGGCCGGCACGACCATCGGCACGGCGGCGATGCAAGCCCTGCCTGTGGGGGTGCCGAAAGTGATGGTATCCACCATGGCCTCTGGCGACACCCGCCCCTACGTCGGCGTCAAGGACATCGCGATGATGTACTCGGTCGTCGACATCTCGGGAATCAACAGCCTGTCGCGCCGGATACTGGCCAACGCCGCCTTCGCCGTCGCCGGTATGGCTCAGGGCGAAGCGCCGGCCGGCGCCGAGGACAAACCGCTTATCGCCGCCACGATGTTCGGCGTTACCACCCCCTGCGTCACCAAAGCGAAAGAATACCTGGAGGCGCAAGGCTACGAACTGCTCGTCTTCCACGCCACCGGAACGGGCGGCCTGGCGATGGAAGGCCTGATTGAGGGGGGCTTCATCAAAGGCGTCCTCGACATCACCACCACCGAATGGGCGGACGAACTGGCGGGAGGAGTCCTGGCCGCCGGCCCGCATCGCCTGGAGGCGGCCGGGAAAGTCGGCATACCTCAGGTCGTGTCCGTGGGCGCCCTCGATATGGTCAACTTCGGCCCGCCGGACACCATCCCCGCCAAATACAAAGACCGCCTTTTCTACCAGCATAACCTCACCGTCACCCTTATGCGGACCACTGCCGAGGAATGCCGCCAGCTCGGCGAAATCATCGCCGCCAAACTCAACGCCGCCACCGGGCCTGTCGCTCTGTTCCTGCCGCTGAAAGGCGTTTCGCTCATCGACACGGCCGGCAAGCCGTTTTTCGGCCCCGAAGAAGACGCGGCCCTGTTCGCCGCCCTGCGGGCGAATATCGACCGCGCCAAGATCGAACTCATCGAGATGGACACCGACATCAACGACGAAAAATTCGCGCTGGCAATGGCCGCCAAAATGCAGTCGTTACTGGGAAAATACTAAAGGGGATGATCAGATGGCACTTACGAGAAGTTCCGTACTGGCGAAGATAAGGGAACAAGTCAAGAAAGGAATCCCCGTCATCGGCGCCGGCGCCGGCACCGGCATATCGGCGAAAAGCGCCGAAGCCGGCGGCGTGGACCTAATCGTTATCTACAATTCCGGCCGTTACAGGATGGCCGGCAGAGGTTCGCTCGCCGGTCTGATGCCTTACGGAGACGCCAACGCCATCGTCGTCGAGATGGCCAGCGAAGTGCTGCCGGTCGTGCGGCAGACACCCGTACTCGCAGGCGTCTGCGGCACCGATCCCTTCCGTCTCATGGATGTCTTCCTCAAAGAACTTAAAGCGATCGGCTTTGTCGGCGTGCAAAACTTCCCCACTGTCGGCCTGTGCGACGGCGTTTTCCGGCAAAACCTCGAAGAAACCGGGATGGGGTACGATCTCGAAGTCGAGATGATCGCCAAAGCTCGCGAGCTCGACCTGCTCACCACCCCATACGTTTTTTCCGACGACGAAGCCGTGAAGATGACAAAGGCCGGGGCGGATATCCTCGTCGCCCACATGGGCCTCACCACCAAGGGGACGATCGGCGCGAAGACCGCCCTCACCCTCGACGACTGTGTCCGCAGGATCCAGTCGATGCACGACGCGGCCAAGAAGGTCAACCCCGACATTCTTGTCATCTGCCACGGCGGGCCGATCGCCGAACCGGAAGACGCCTCCTATGTGCTGGCGCGTACGAAAGGGGTCATCGGCTTCTACGGCGCTTCGAGCATGGAAAGGTTACCGACCGAGAAAGCCATCGCCGCCCAGGTCAGGGCGTTCAAGGACATCAAATTTTAGGCGACCGAAAAACCGGATAAAGGTAAGGAGGAATAACTCGTGGCCGACGGCAAACGCTTCGTCAGCCCAGCCGAAGTGGAAACCCAGGTTTTCGACTGGGGGAGCCTGAAATGGCTCAGTGAACCCAAAACTACCGGCGCTGTCAGGTTCAGCACCGGCGTAGTCCTCCTCGAACCCGGCAAGGGGCATGCCAACCACAACCATCCCGGCGTCGAGGAAATACTCTACTGCGTTTCCGGCGAAGGAGAGCAGGTCGTCGCCGGCGTCAAGCGCCCCCTCGTCCCCGGCATGCTTATCCACATCCCGCCGGATGTATTTCACGAAACCTACAATACCGGCTGGGAACAACTCAAGCTTCTGGCCGTCTACAGTCCGCCCGGACCGGAAACCGCGTTTACCACCCTGCCGGACTGCAAAGTACTCCCGGCGGGCCAGATACCCGTTCGCTAACCCTTTTGCCGCGGACACCCGCAAAGAAAAACCGCACTTTACGGTGCGGTTTTTCTTTGCCAATGCGGCATATCCGGCCTCACTTTAATCGGCCGCGCTATAATTTGCCTGGGCAATCTTTTTTTACCAGGCATCAGGGCCGCAGCGGCACGAAACACTAACAACAAAAACCGAGGAGGAGAAGCCATTGGAAAGGACGCCAGCCCAGCGCAAACACCGTCGCCAGCAGCTACGCCGCAAGTATAAACGTTACGCCGCCGCCGTCGCCGGCGCCGCCATCCTCACCGGCGCCGTCCTGCCGGGAATCCCGGCCGCAAAAGCCCTGGCGGCGGACAGGCCGACAAATCTGTCTCCCCTGAAAACCGTCCAAACGACCGCGCTCGAAAAAGACTCCCGCACAACCGTTACTCAGGCCGTTGCCGAAAAAGTCCAGCTCGTGAAGCGGCACCGCCTCAAGCGCGGCTGGCACGAACACAATAACAGCTGGCCAGGCCCGGACGAAAACCAGATAAGGTATGAAGACGGGCGCGTCTACTATCGCAGCGATAACAACCGCGACCGCGACTACGTCAATTATCTAAGCAGCCCGGTCGACTTCGTAAAAGACCGCGCCGCCATGTACGGCTTCGACCGTTACCGTGATGCCTTCACCCTCCTCTCCCTCTCCGGCAACCAAGCCGTCGTCCAGGTTACAAAGCACGACAACGGCAGCCTGTTCAACATCCTGCTGGAAAGGGACCACGACAGCAACTGGAAGATCGCCGATATCCGGGCCCGTTAACCTTCTCTTCTTCCTCTCCCCGACAGCGAAAAGCCCACGTTTCCGTGGGCTTTTCGCTGCGCAGCGAGGGACCCGAAATGTTACTGCCCGCACGGCTACGAACCGTCGTACACGGCGGTGCGGTTTCGTCCCTCGGCCTTCCCTCTATAAAGGGCTCTGTCCGCGTTCGAAATCAATTCGTCGAGAAACCCGATGCCCGTGAACTCACAGATGCCGAGCGTAATCGTCACTCTTATCTCTGCCTCGCCATGAAAGACGGTGTGGTGCTCGATTGCCCGCCTGATCTTTTCCGCCAGCCTCATCGCCCCGCCAGCATCCGTTTCCGGCAGCAGCAGCATGAATTCCTCGCCGCCCCAGCGCGCCACGCTGTCCGCCTTCCGCGTGCAACCTTTCGTAACCATGGCAATTGCGATCAGGACATCGTCCCCGGCCTCATGCCCGTATGTGTCGTTCACCTTTTTGAAATAATCGATATCGGCAAGCACGATCGAAAAAGGCCGCTTGTTCCGCGAGTATTTCACTCGCTCGTACTCCAGACGCCTCATCATTTCCCGGCGGTTCAAGAGCTGGGTGAGCACATCAGTAGCCGCAGTTATCTCCAGATTGTCGTAAGCCTCCTGCAAGCTTTTGTTTTTCAGTTCCAATTCCTCGCGCATCTTTTTCAGCTCCACGTGGGTTCTCACCCGCGCCTTAAGCTCCGCTTCGTTGAAAGGCTTCCTGATATAATCGACCGCCCCCAGCTCAAAGCCACGGACGATACTCTCAATATCCACCTTCGCCGAAAGGAATATCACCGGCACTTTCTTGGCTTTCTCAAACTTACGCATCATTTTATAAGTCTCGAAGCCATCCAGTCCTGGCATCATGATATCGAGCAATATCAGGTCGAAAGCAGTCGCCTCGATAAGTTCGAGGGCGGTAACGCCGCTGTCGGCTATGTAGAGGTCATAGCCCTCCTTTTCCAGAATGCTGCCGGCAATTTCGAGGTTGGCCGGCGTGTCGTCCACGAGCAAGACCCTGATATTCTCGTTCTTGACCCTTGTCATATCAACACCGCCCCTATCTTTCCAAGCGGTCGATCAACCGTGGGAACCGTTCAAGCAGCATCTTGATATTCTTCAGATCGAAAGCCCTCGCATACGCCTGCAAAGTCTCGGCGTAACCGATCGTCTCCTCGTGCCGGTAGCTGTCGCCAATTTCGCGGATCGCTTTCGCCAGCTTTTTTATATCATTAACCCTGTTAGTTCTTACGCAGTCCAGCCACAGCCCCTCTTTAAGCTGCTCCAGCCGCTCCAGCATCTCACCCGGAACCGGCCGGTCCGCCTGCCCCGCTTCCGCCGCCGTTTCCTGTCGTTCCGGTCGGCGGAGTGCGTCTTTCGTCCGCGCCGAATGCGCCGCTCCGTCCGCTTTCCCAGCGATAACAAGCGGGAAAGTGACGGTAAAGGTCGCTCCCAAACCGGACTTGCTCTTCACCTCGATCGACCCGCCCATCACCTCGGTAAGCCGCTTCGAGATCGCAAGTCCCAGGCCCGTGCCGCCGTACATTTTGTTGCTCTGCCCGTCCTTTTGTTTGAAAGGTTCGAAGACAGCCTGCTGCTGGTCCTCGGGGATGCCGATTCCCGTATCGGCCACAGCCAGCACCAAATCCAGCGTGCCCGCCCGCAGGTCGCGGTTGACCGCCCGCGCCGACACGGTAATCGTCCCGGCCTTGGTAAACTTCACGGCGTTGCCCACCAGGTTGAAAAGTATCTGCCTGGCCCGCACCTCGTCCAGCAGGACAGTGCGCGGAAGATCGTCATCCACCTCGATATTCAGCGCAAGATTCTTCTCCTCGATCCGCCAGGCGAAAATCTCGCTGATATCGTCGAATAAGCGCCGAACAGACACTTCCCCCGGCTGGAGCTCGATCTTCCCAGCCTCGATCTTAGAGAGGTCGAGAATGTCCGAAATTAGGCTCATCAAAGTATTGCCGGCCTTCTCGATAGCACTCAGGTAGTTGGCGCTTTGCTCATTTTCGATTTTATCTTTCAGCAGCGCCGAATAGCCAAGGATGGCCTGAATGGGCGTTCGTATTTCGTGCGAAATGCTGGCCACGAACTGGCTTTTCAGTTCATTAGCCGCTTCGGCGCCCAGTTTGGCAGCCTCCAGCTCGTCCGCGATCATGCTCCGCTCGATCGTCTTTTCGAGCGAATTGGCGAACGCGCTGAGAGTCGAGTATTCCGCCTCAGTCCAGCGCCGCTCGTATTTGCACTCGTCGAAGCCGACAGCGCCCCACAGCCGGCCCCGCACGTTAATCGGCAGCAAAATAATGGCCTGAACATTATGTTCGGCGAAAATCTCCCGCACCGTCGCGTCCTTCAGTTCCCTGACCGTACCATAATAGGCCTCGCCCCTCAGCAGCGGCGCGATGATGCTTTCTCTGCCCCGCAGCGGAATGTTCTGTATCTCCGGATTGACCGCCTGAGGACCGTTTTCCCCGGCCTCCCACCTGACAACCTGGCTGACGGCCGCGTTGCCCTGCTCGTCCTCGTAGCTGGCAAACAGATACACCCGATCGACCTTGGTCGCCTCGCCGATCAGTTCGAAGCACCTGGCGACCGCCTTGAGATAGTCCGGGGTTTCGATCAGCTCCTTGATCGACATCGCCACGGCGGCGATCAGCCGTTCCTTGCCCCGCAGTTCTTCCTCGGTATTCTTCCTTTCCGTTATATCGATATGGGTGCCCACCATCCGCAGCGGCTTGCCGTTTTCGTCCCATTCGATCACCTTGCCGCGCACGAGCACCCATACCCACTGGCCGCTCTTGTGCTTCAGCCGCATCTCGCATTCGTAAGCGTCGGTTAGACCTGCGAAGTGGTCGTTCATCCGCGCCCCCGATACCGCGATATCGTCGGGGTGGCCGATCTTTATCCATGTGTTGGTATTGATCGGCTCCAGCTCCGCCAGCGTATACCCGATTATGGCCGCCCACTGTTCGTTGAACACCGTCTTCCCGGTCTTCAGTTGCCAGTCCCATAGCCCGATGTTTGTACTGCTCGTCGTCAGGTTCAGCCGCATTTCGCTTTCTTTGAGCCGCTCCTCGACAAGCATCTTGTCCGTCACATCGTTGAAGCACTCGATCCGGCCGATAATCTCTCCCCGGTCGTCGCGCAGCACATCGACGTTTTTCAGGATATACCTGACGTCGCCGTTCTTATGCCTGATCTTGCAGTGCAGATTGTCCTCCGGGGCAACGATCTCACCACAGAACAGCCGGCAATTCTCGCGGCAGGGGTGGAAGGAGAATTTCTCGGCGTTCTGGCCGATAACCTCGCTCGCCTCATAACCGGTTATTCTTGCCGCCATCTTGTTCCAACTCGTAACTTTTCTGTCGTTGTCGAGCGTAAAAACCGCACTGGGAATGGTATGCAGCAGCTGCTTGGAATAATCGCTCTGCTCCTTCAGCTCTTGGTCCTTCATTGAACCTAAACCCTCCGATCGTCCGCGACATAGCCGAACGCAAGGTCTCGAAGCCACCCGTCAAAATCGGTCTTGTCGATTATCTCCTCGCGGGGTGTGCCGGTCGCGTCCGCGAACGGCTACTGCGCAGGCGCCGGCGGATCACCGTCTGACGAGTTCGAAAGCTTCCCGCGCCGCTTCCTCCAGGCTACCGACTATTTTTGCGTCTAAGCTGCCGTCAGCCGCCATCTCCCGCATGACGGAAACAGCCTTATCCAGACTGAACCTGTCCCGGTAAGGCCGGTTTTCCGCCAGCGCCGAGAACACGTCGGCCACCGCCATTATGCGGCTCCCCAGGCAGATATTCCTGCCGGCGATTTTGACGGGTAACCGGCGCCGTTAAGCTTTTCATGGTGTCGCGATGCCCATATAGCCAGCATATCGAAACCCTCGATCTGCTCTAGCACCCTCAGGGTATAGTAAGGATGCTGCACAACAATGCTCGCTTCGGCAAAATTGAGATTGCCCGGTTTGTCGAGAATCTCGTTGGGAATGGAAAGCTTGCCGATATCGTGCAGCAGGCCGGCCATCCGGAACAACTGCTGTTCCTCCTCGCTGAAGCCGTACATATGCGCCAGCAACTCCGCTATGCGGGCGACATTCTTCGAATGGGTCGCGGTATACGACGAAGTCGCGTCGACGACGTTGGCGAAAATATGGGCAATCTGCTCGATGTCGTGCGCCGAGAATTTCAGTTTCCCGAAATAATCCAACCCCCGCAGAAAACGGCTCTGGTACGAGGGATTGACAATATCCAGCCAAAAATAGTCTTTGAGCGCAAACCCGCTCACCACATCCACGATCTCCGGGTCAAAAAAACTGTTGTCCCTGATAGCGACAATGATCTTTTCCCGCTGGGGGAAAATGTGGCAGTCTGACATTATGGAAACTTCTATTCGGTCCGCCACATGGATTATCCGGCTCACCAGCGGGATATCGTAACCGGAAAGCCCGCTCGGATTGCCGCCGTTGAACCGGTCGTGGTGGTGCCGGATGGCGCTGGACAACGGCGACAACTGGGCTGAATCCTTCAGCAGGTTGTAGCCTGCTTCCGCATGGTTGAAGATGCTCTCGTCCTTGTCGACATGGACGATGTTGTGTTTCTCGTCCCAGTTCGCCGCCGCCCCTATATCGTGCAGCAGCGAGGCGTAGATCAGGACCTGCATATCGTTCTGCGTCAGGTTGAGCTCTTCGCCGATATGTTTGACAATGATTGCCGTGCGGCAATGATGGGATGATATCCCCTTGCTAGACATCTCAAGGGCGGTCGACATGGCCTGGATGAAATTGACCGGGTGAATCGCTCCTGTGCTGAACATTTCCGTCTCCTTTAGTCACAGCAATGCCATTTTCTAGCTTATATAGATAAATCGAGGAAAATCTTCCATAAAACGCATTCTTTCTATGTAAACTTTATTTAGGCGCTATTTTCCCTGTCATCTATTAACAACGTTCTACATTTTCTGCTATAAACCTCCATAATTTAGTCCTCCGCAGGTTACGCGCCTTCTTTTCCTGCCCGCGCACTATTCAGGCGCCAAACAGGCGGATCCTCCTCGGAGAATCCGCCTGTTTGGCTCATATAGCTCATATCTTACATCACCGTCTCGCCTGCACCCACAGGTAGCCGACCATCAGCAGCATCGCCGCGCCGGTGGCGGACAGAGAGACGCTCGTAGCGACGCCGGCTTTGGCCGCCAGCGTGTACGCGCCCACCCCCCCGAACATGAAAATATTCTCCAGGAAATTCTGCACCGCGATCGTTTTCCCCGCCCCGATGCTGTGGTGCCCCACTTGCTGCAGGCAGGCGTTCATCGGCACGATATATATGCCGCCCAGCGCCCCAACCGCCAGCAGCAGGGCGACGGCAACCGGCAGAGTGGTCACCTTCAGAAACGCCAGAATGCCGAGCCCCATGCCCAAACCGAACCATACCGTGCGGCGGTATGTCCCGATGCTGATCAGCCACGGGGTCGCGATCGCGCCGACGGCGATGCCGATACCGGTCACGGCGATGATCATACTGATCTCCGTGCCGCCGGTTATCCCCAGAGTAAGGGGCACCCAGGCGAAAATGATCATCCGCAGCACCGCCGAGGCCATCCAGAACGACCCGGTGCCGATCAGCGAGTAGTGGCTCCGGGGATTCCGCAGCAGCGTCGCCGTGTCGGCGAAAAACTCGCCCACCGCATTTCCATAGGTGATTGTTCGGTTGCCGGCGTCTTTGGGGATGAGTGTATTGATGGCGACCGACGCCCCGTACAGGACGATGCTGGCCACCAACGCCATCGTGATCGACAGGTCGGCCAGGAATCCGCCCGCCACCGAGCCGGCGAGAATAGCAAGGATGGTGTAGCTTTCCAGGCCGGAGTTGGCCCGCAGCAGCTCGTCCTCGCCGCGGGTCAGGAACGGCAGTATCCCGTATTTGGCCGGACTGTAAATCACCGCGCCCACGCCGACCACGGCGTACCCCAGCGCCGGGTCGACGTCAGCCAGCAGCAGCGCCACCCCCGCCGTCTTCACCACGTTACCCGCGATCAGCACCGTCGCTTTCGCGTTCTTGTCGGCGAACCGCCCCACCCACGGCGACAGCAGGATATACGACGCCAGGAATGTGCTCTGCACAAACGGCAGGTAATAAGCGGGGTACGCATCGCGGACGATGATCGCCTGAGCGATGAACAGGATCATATTATCGACGAACGCCGACAGGAACTGGGCAAAAAACAGCGCCCCCAGCGGCGACGGTCTAAGACCCATGCGCCGCCTCCTCCTGCGTCCTTGCCTTCAGCGTCACATAATCGGTCTTGCCGCTGCCCAACAGGGGCAGCTTATCGACGATCACGATCTCCGCCGGCATGGTCAGCATGTTTTGGCGCGTTCCGCTCATGAACTCCCTCAGGGCCTGCTTGCTCGCCTTACTGTTCATCGTGTACAGGATTATTTTTTCGCCCCTCCTGGCGTCAGGCACGTTCACGGCGGCGTTGCGGTCGGTGCCGAAGCACTTCTCGGCCGCCTTCTCCACGGCGTCGAGGCTGACCATCTCACCTGAAATCTTCGCGAACCGCTTCAACCGCGCCTTGATGCTCACGAAGCCTTCACCGTCCACATTCACCACATCGCCGCAGTCGTACCACTCGGGCGACGGCACGAACCCCTTGCCGTGCAGCAGGTAGCCGTCCATGACGTTGGGCCCCTTCACCTGCAGGTTGCCGCCGTCTTCGATCCCCGGCACCGTCGCCAGCCGCCACTCGATGCCGGGCAGGAATCTGCCCACCGTCCCGCCCCTGTTCATCAGCGGCGTGTTAAGGCTGAGCACCGGAGCAGTCTCGGTCGTACCATAGCCTTCGAGGATGCGGATGCCGAACTTATCCAGCCACACCTGCCGCACCTCCTCCTTGAGCTTCTCGCCGCCGGCCATAACGAGGCGCATGCTGTAAAAATCGTAGGGGTGGGCGTACTTGGCATAGCCGGCCAGAAAAGTCGGCGTCCCCAGCATCAGGGTAAGGTTGCGGTCGTAAGCAATCTCGGGGATAATCTTGTAATGCAGCGGCGTAGGATAGAGGAAAACCTCCACACCGTTCAAAACCGGCAGCAGCGTCCCCGCCGTCAGGCCGAAGGAATGGAACATCGGCAGCGCGCTGAGCATCCTGTCCCGCGGTGTGTAATCAATGACCGCCGACGCCTGGTTGATATTGGCGATGATGTTGGCGTGGCTGAGCACAACCCCCTTCGGCTTGCTCTCGCTGCCGCTGGTAAACAGGATGACCTTCCCTTGCCCTTTGGCCTGCTTCTTGGCCAGGAAATTCACCAGCCCCCTGACCTTATCGGCCAGGGTCACCTCCGCCTTGACATCCTCCAGGTAAACGAGCCGGAACCTGGCCGCCAGCCGGGCTGCCAGCTCCTCAAGCCGTCCCTTCTCAATGAACGTCCGCGACGTCACAATCGTACGGATGCCGGCGGTCTCGCCGCAATCGAGGTTGTTTTCTGCCCCGGCGCTGAAGTTTAGGATTGCCGGCGTCTTCCCGAGGTAAAACAGCGCAAACAGCGTCACCAGGTGGCCGATCGAATTGGGCAGCATCACCCCTGCCTTCTCCTCGCCCGCCAGCGCCCCCTCCAGTTGGCCACCCAGCACGTAGCTGCCGATGATTGCCCGCTTATACGTGACCGTTCCGGCGATATCCGCGGCCGCCGTTTTGCCGTAACCGTGAACCCGTCCGGCGTCAAGCAGCTTGTCGAACAGATTGGCGCCCTCGTCCTCCTGCTGGCGGGCCGCGAACAGGTTCGCCTGCAGCAGCGCCAGGATCCGGTCACTGATCTCTTTTTTCTGCAGGCGAAAGCTCCCGGCTCGGGACACCGCCAAGTGCGTCTTCGCCCCCACATGGACAGTCACTCGCGGCAGCCAGCGCGACCTCACCTTATCCTGGATCCGCGACAGTTTCGAATACTCCGGGCCGCGGAAAATGACCGGATAGAGAGCCGCCCCCGTCTTTAGCGCGACGAAGCCGATGCCGCTGTAAACCTTCATCAGACCGCCGGTCACCGTTATCCGCCCCTCTGGGAACAGCACCACCGATCTGCCGCTTTTTATCTCGCCGACAATCTTCTTCAGCGAATAGGGGTTGAGCGGATCGATGGCGATATGGGTAACCCACCGCAGAACAAAGCCGATCTTCTGCGCGATCGCCGTATTGACGACGAAACACACTTCATTAGGCAGATAAGCGTAAAGAAAAATTGCGTCGAGAAACGAAACATGATTAGGAAGCACAATCGACGGGCCGTCGAAACGAAACTCCTTCTCCCCCGTCAGCCTCGCCCTGAACAGCACGCGGAGCAGGACGCGCAACAAACCTCTCACATCCGACCCTCCCTTTTCCGGCCTTTACCCGGTTCCGGCGGCAAACCCGCCGTATTCTATCCTTATTCCGCGGCAAACAGTTTCCGAACCAGCGCCTTGATTTCCGCCTTCAGTTCCTCTGGCCCCGGCAGCGCATCGGCAAAATAGCGGTGCTGGGCAAGCGGCTGCAGCATTACCCCCGAAAAAATCGCGATCCACAGATAAACTCCGCGCCGCGGTATCTCGCCCTTATCCATCCCGTCGGCGATAATCCGGCGGAGGACAAAGTGCGGCTTGATCTCCTCGGCCACCTTATCCCAAAACAGATACTGCGACAACAGGGCGAAACGGATCGCGGCGGGATACTCCCGGTAAAGATCGCAGGTCACATCCACTATGCTTCCCAGTTTCGCCACCGCCCCGCCAGGCCCGTCCGCTATGGCGGTCAGCCGTGCGGTATACTCGCTGATGATGCCGCCGAAGATGAACAGCGCCATATCCTCTTTCCCGGTGAAATGCTTATACAGCGCCGCCTCCGAAATGCCGGCAGCCTTGGCGATATCGCGGACCGAGACGGCGTCGTAGCCCCGCGTCGCGAACAGCTCCAGACTTGTTTTCAGCAGATCGCCCTTTTTCCCGTTTTGATTAGGCAAACCAAGCATGGCAGTCACCCTTTGTTAACATTCGTTAACGCAATTGTAAATAATAAGCCTCTCCCTGTCAATTAGAAGCTTTTGTACAAAATAAACACCGCCATCACTCTCATAATGGCGGCTGTCCGGACATCTCCGAAAAATCGTGCCTCGCGCTCTACAGCGCCAGATGCTGGGCGGCGTCGGCGAAGGCGATCGCCTCTTTCAGCCTGCCGGTAAACAGGCGCACCGTTTTGTTGCGATCCCCCCGCCTCACGGACACGGAAAAAGCGCTGCCGCCGCGCAGAAGCTGGGACACCTCCAGGACCACGTTGCCCTTCTCGGCGACCAGGTTATCCGCCGCCTCAAATCTTTGCGGATACTGCCTGCGGTTCACCTTGAAACCGGATTCTTCGAGAACGGCGCGATATTCGCCCTGTTCCCTGGTAAGCGTTTTACCGATTCTGGCCAGCTTTTTTTCATACAGGGAAGCCAGGATATTTTTTGCCATGTCGCTTTCTCTCCTATCTTTCACAGCCGGGCAATCAGCCTGGCCTGCTTACAATCATATTATAGGTTAATATTAACTATATGTAAAACATATGAGAACTATATTTACTATACACGAAAAAGATAATACAATTATTCTATAAGACAAAGAAAAGAGGCCACATCTATGGAAATCGTCCACCTTCAGTATTTTCTCGCCGTCGCCCGCCACAAAAGCTTCAGCAAAGCCGCCGCGGCATCCCACGTTTCCCAGTCCGTCGTCAGCAAGCTGGTCAAAGATCTCGAACAGGAAATCGGCTTAATACTTTTCGACCGCAGCTCCAAAAAAATTGCCCTTACAGACGCCGGCGCGCTCTTCCTGGCCGAAGCCGACAAGCTGGTCACCATGTTCACCAACCTGACGTCCGACCTTGGCAGCAAATATAACCAGCCCCGCGGGAAAATAAGCATCGGCCTGCCACTCATGGCCGACGCCGTATCCTTCGCTCAACTCCTCGGCGAATTCCGCCGCCGCTATCCGGAAATCGAAACCGAGCTATACGAATACGGCTCCAAAAGAATCGAGCTCGCAATCCAGGAGGGAACGCTCGATGTCGGTATCATCTGCCGTCAGCCGGGCAATCCTGAAATCTTCAACTCGTTCGCCTTTTCCCACGAACCCCTCCAGGTAGTGGTCCATCCGCAGCACCGCCTCGCCCGCCGGAAAGAAACCAGACTCGCAGACCTGGCCCGTGAGCCCTTCATCCTCTCCAGCAGCGATTTCAGTCTCCACGACGATATTGTCAGGCACTGCCGCCAGGCCGGCTTTCAGCCGAAAGTCGCCCTTGAAACATCCCAGCGGGAGCTGATGATCCAGACGGTTGCCGTAAACCTCGGCATCGCCCTCATTCCCAGGAATGTCTGTGACCACCTCAACCCCGCCCTCATACGAGCAATTCCCCTCGTCGACCCCGAAATCGTCCACAGCATGTCCCTCATCTGGAAGAACGGCCGGCCCCTTTCCTACCCGGCAAAACTATATCTCGACTTCGCCCGGGAATACCTGTCCGACTGGCCCGACAAACGCAGCCTGCTCATAAAAACCATCCGTCTCGACCATTAACGCCTGCCCCGCACCCTCAAACAACGAAAAACCCGCATTCCGCGGGTTTTTCGTTGCTCATGACTTATAGGTCGGCCCAGCGTTTACTCCTGGTTTTCGGCCGGAGTATGCCACATGCAGGCCGCTTTTTCCCCTTCGCCGGGAGGCTTCTTGTGACGCAGGCAGGGATTGGCGCACAGCTTGCCGATATAAAGACACATAACCGTGGGCGGAGGCTCCCGTTCGGGCAGAACTGTGCCGCACCGCTTGCAGTTTTTCTCCTCGCCGAAATTATACGCCTTACAGGCCGTACATTTGAGCGGCTTCGGTTTCGGCGGCTTGCAGCCGCCGCAATATGGATTGCATGACCAGCACACGGTTATCCCTCCACGCTTCCCTGCCCTCGCCGCCGTCTTTGGCCGCAACGGAGAAAACAGCCTGCCGTCGATGGCGACAGGCTGTTTTCGTATCCTGCGGTCCCCTTCCAAGGACAGCTTTAGGATTACTTCTTCTCGTCCCCAAGGATATCCTTATAGGGCTTTTCCGGAGCGAAATCGACCTTACCGTACATCTGACCAGGTTTCATAGCCAGCGGGTTGAGGGGCTTCTGAACCTTGCGCGGTCCCGGGGCCACAGGCTTTTTCTCTTCCGTCATTTTTGTCCCTCCTTTCCCTTTTGCTAAAATACGCATACTGCCGCGAGCCCCCCTCGTAGAGGGGACTCGCGGTCAATACGCCTGTCTTCCAGCAGTCGGAACAGGTTGTCGCTATTAGGTCGCTCAGGGAGCGAACAGCGCTACCTTCTTGCCCTTTTCGGTCATCTTCTTGGCGAGCTCTTCGACCGGGCCGTACTCCATGCACTGGCCGAGGCAGTGATGGACGCAGGTCGGTTTTTCGCCGTTCTTGACCCTGTCTTCGCACAGATCGCAGAGCGCCGTGGGAACGGGAACGTAGTTCCACTCCCACTTGTCGCCCTCTATCTGCCAGGGGCCAACTTCGGTGAGTTTTATGCCCCACTTGCCGTGGGGGATTTTGTGCTCGTTCTTGCAGGCCACTTCGCAGCTATGGCAGCCTGTGCAATATTGGTAGTCGATCAACAAGCCATTACGTGACATTTGTTCACCCTCCTATCGCTATTCTTCGTCGACCAGCCGGACCCGGAGGAAGCGGCTGTTCTACAGTTCAGTTTTGGTGTCCGCTTCTACCCGGTAAACTTTGCAGATCATCTGTTTGGCCGGGCAGCCGAAACCGAGTTTGCCGATGTGCTTGTGCGGAATCAGGGTGTTGATGTTCGATTCCCAGACGCCGAACAGGTTCGGTTCTTCGCCCGGTTGCTCGGGGTACCACCAGCCGTGGGTGGAATGGACGACCTTCGGGTGGATGATCGGCGTCAGTTTGGCTTTCGCCTTACACTTGCCGAACATGTTCTCCATCATGACATAGTCGCCGTCGATGATGCCGAGCTGGGCGGCGGTATCGGGATGAATTTCCATTTCGTTGTAAGGATCGATCTCGCGCAGGGTCGAAATCTGCCTGTGCTCGGAATGGAAGGAGGTGAACTTCCGCGCGCCGGTCGTGAGGACGAGCGGATACTCTTTGAAGAGTTCCGGCGTGCTGTTCGGGCTGTACGGAGGCTCCTGGAAGTACGGCAGCGCGTCCTCGCCCCACGCTTCGAACAGCGTCGAGGTCAGTTCGACCTGGCCGGTAACCGTATTGAAGCCGGGTTCGCCGTCGGCGCGCAGTTTGCCGGATTCGAACTTGCGGTATTCGTACTTGGGCTGATAGATGAACTGCTCGCGCAGGTCGTTGAAGTCGATACCCAGCTCGGGCTTGAGCTGATGGGTGAAGAAGTCTTCGACGCTGTCGAACGGCCACATATCCGGGTGGAGACGTTTGCCCAGCTCAATGCAGACCTCGATGTCCGACTTGGTGTCGCCAACGCGGAAGGCCTGGTTGATGGCGCCAAGGAACACGGCGTTGCGGCCGAAGTGGGTAACGACGACGCCGTCGGCTTCCGCGAAGGTGGGCAGCGGCAGGAACACGTCGGCAAACGCCATCGCGGTCGGGGTCATGAACAGGTCCTGAACAACGTTGAACTCGAGGCTCTTGAGGGCCCGGTACCAGCGGTCAGGCTGAGCGGAGCAGGTCGGGGTAAGGAAGTTGCTGCTGTTGAACCAGCCCATGCGCAGTTTGTAGGGTTTGCCGGTCTCGAGAGTATCGAGGGTTTCGTCCGGATGGGTGGTAGCCATGGCGGTGCTGAGCGCCGGCCATTCTTTCGCGCCGATACGTTTGTCCCACAGTTCGGGGGACAGGTTGCGGCGGGTTTCCATACGCCATTTGCCGAGCAGAGCAGCCGGTGGGCCAATTGTGATGCCGCCGGGAACGTCGAGGTTTCCGGTGATGGCGCACAGGGACAGGATGGCGTGACCGAGCTGGACGCCGTTCGGGTTTTCGTCGACGGCCAGACCCCACTGAATGGCGCCCGGCTTTTGGGTAGCCATGAAGCGGGCGACTTCGCGGATTTTCTGCGCAGGCACCCAGGTGATGTCGGCGACTTTCTCAGGCGGGTATTCCTGAACGCGTTCTTTGAGCTCGTCGAAGCCGTAGCACCAGTTTTCGACGAAGTCCTTGTCGTACAGCTCCTCGTTGATGATGACGTTGAGGAACGCAAGCGCAAGGGCGGTGTCGGTGCCGGGACGCAGCTGGCAGACATACTTGGAGCGGGTGCCGAGCCAGGTCATCCGCGGGTCGATCTGGATGAGCTCCGTGCCGCGCTTCATCAGGTCGATGAGCGAGTGGCCGAAGAAGCCGTCCGGGTTGGACATGAGCGGGTTTTTGCCCCACTGCATGATCCACTTCGGCGTGACATAGTTCGGGTTGTCGTAACGGTCGGGATAGGTACCGGCGAAGTCGATCTCGGGATAGCCGGCGCCGAGGATGTAGTCGGTGATCGAGCAGCGCGGGCCGTAGCAGGACCAGCCGCTCCAGGGGTAGCAAACGTTCGGGGTGCCGATCGAGGCAAAACCGAGCGGATAGTAGTACAGGCAAGCCTGACGGCCGGTGCCGCCGAAAACGACGATCGACTCGGCGCCATATTTGGCCTTGAATTCTTTGATCTTCGGCACGATGATATCCCAGGCTTCGTCCCAGGAAATCTTCTGCCAGATATCTTTGCCGCGGTTTTCGGGAGCGCGCTTCATCGGCGTGGTGATACGCTGGGGATGGTGCACGTACTCCGGCAGCGTCAGACAGCGGATGCAAAGCCGGCCCTGGCTGATGGGATGATCGGGGTCGCCCTCGACCTTTACAAGCTTGCCGCCTTTTACGTGCAGCTTCATACCGCATCCTACGGGATGATCACCGGGGGGCGACCAACCGCAGGTTCTGACGGTATATGAACCGTCTTCGTTTACATGCTTCCATTCTCGGGTAATTTTGTTCACGATTTCACCAACCCTTTCTAAAAAGATGTTTTGTTTTGCTCGCAAGCGGTAGGATTATTGCTGTACCCAAACACCTCCCACAGGCGGTAGCCGAGCCCTCATTAAGCTCCCACAAACTGTCTGCTCTATAAAATGAGGCATAGCCCAGCCTAGAATCAACCTCTTAATAATGATTCGTTATATATCAACATGCAATATGCGTGCCAGTCTGACATAATCGCCGAAAATCGCCTTATTCCAGTATTGCCGGCGCTTTCGCGAAGAGGCCCCGGACGGCGTCTTATCTCTTTTTGGGATACGCAGCCGCATGTTAATACCTTCACATAACAAGCTGAGCGCTTCTGCAGCGGATAATCCGTTTTTGCGATAACAGTGTCATTTTGGAACTACTTCACCTTCGCCACGCGGCAGGGCATACCGTTATATGTCGCGGTCCCGATCAGGGGATCGGAAGCCTCGTAATCAGCATTAGTCAGGATATTGGCGTTAGCCGTCCAGAGGCCGCCAAGGCCAGGGTCGGTCGCCGCCTCCTCCGGGTACCACCACCCGTACTCGACACTCACGACGTCGTCGCCCATATTGGCGATCTTGAGCGTAAAGCGAGCCCGCCCGCGTTCCGTCTCCACCCATACCAGACAGCCCTCCTCAAGGCCTAGCTTGCGGGCCGTTGCGACGCTCACCTCCGCCCAGGGCTCGGGATGGGCGGACCGCAAAGTCGCGAATTGGCGGAAACTGGAGGCAAAATACGGCTGAAACCGCGCCCCGGTGATCAGCGACAGCGGAAATTCCGCGCTCGTCTCCGGTTGGGGCTTGGGAACCGGCAGCGGATCGCCGCCGATCTCCGCGATAAGTTCACAGTACAGCTCCACCTTGCCGCTGGCCGTCGCAAACCCGGCCGGCATACCCGTCTCGGGATCGGACCGTTCATGCTTGCGGTACTCGGGCGGCAGCGAATAAAGGCCTGCGCGGCAGAAATCCTCCCACGTCCAGCCTGTCGGCTCCATGCTGGCGGCCAGCGCCGCCTCGAAAGTCCGCCAGGGCCAGTTGTTCTCCTGTCCCAGCCTTAGGCCAAGCCCCCGCCAAAAATCGTAGTCGGGACGTCGCTCGTAATACGGCTCTACCGCCTTCGCGCCCCCGTACGCCAGATTGGCCGTACCGGCCTTTGTCTCGTGCAGCGGCCTCTCCAAAGCGCCGGCGCTCGGCAGCACATAATCGGCCAGCATTGTCGTCGGCGTCGGAAATAGCTCCAGCGCCACCAGCAAGTCAAGGCTCTTCAGCGCCTCATACACCAAGCGGGAATCCGCCTGGGTCAGTAGCGGATTGGTCGCCATCACTATCAGCGAACGGACCGGATAAGGCTCGCCGGTCAGCATCGCCCGCCACACCAGGTTTGGCTGGGCGGACGTCAAATAGCGCATCGGCAGACGCCGTCCGTGCCGCATCGTCAGCCGCCGGACGCGTTCATACGCCGGATACGACTGCAACGCCAGACTTCCCAGGCGCTTTGCGCGCGCCTCGGCCGGAAATTGCTCGCTCAGCTCCAAGTCGATCTCCGGGATAAAATCGGGCATCTCGGAAATGTGCGAAGCTCCGGGCACATCCAAGTTGCCGGTTATCGCCCGCATAATCGCCAGTCCCCGCTGGGTCTGAAAACTATTGGCCCCGATCTGGTCGATGCCCCTGCCCGAGAACAGCGTCGCCGGCGCGTTTCCGGCGTACAGGCGGGCGGCCGCCACGACCGTTTCCGCCTTTACCCCGGTAACGCCCTCCACATACGACGGCGTAAAACGGGCCACATGTTTGGCAAGCTGCGCGAACCCGTTGCACCAGCCATCGACAAACGCCTCGTCATACAGCCGCTCGGCAACGATTACATTGATTAGGCCCAGAGCCAGTACCGCATCGGTGCCGGGACGCACCGGCAGCCACAGCGTCGCCAGCTCCGCCGTCCTCGTCCGCCGCGGGTCGACGACGATCAGCGGCTTGCCTGTCTGGTTGTAGCGCACCAGCGTTCGCCACAGCAGGGAATTATCCGACTCGGCCGGATTCGTTCCCCAAAAAAGCGCGCACCCCGTCTGCTCGGGATCAAGCTCATTGTCGATCGTCCAGCCGTACGTAAGCGTGTTGACCCACGTGGCCGGATTCCAGCATATCTGGCCGATCCCCACGTTGTTGGGGCTGCCGAAAAGAGTCAAAAAGCGGTGGAGCGGCCAAAACACCGCGTGCGGGCCGCCAATACAGGTTGCCAGCATCTCCGGGCCATAGCGCTCTTTGAGCTGCGCCAGCTTGGCCGCGATCCCGTCCAGCGCCTCGTCCCAGGTTATCCGCTGCCACTGCCCGCTGCCGCGCTCGCCCACCCGCTTGAGCGGATAATTGACCCGCTGGGGGTGATCGAGAAACTCCGGCGCCAGGCGCCAACGCCGGCAGCCGCGCTGGATGCTCGCATCGCCCGGATACTGGGTGGGGTCGGGTTCGACCGCAGTCACCCGCCCGGCGGCGACCGTCGCCTTAAGGCCGCACTGATACCCGCAAAAGCGGCAGTTCGTCTGCACGGATTTTTCCTGCGTCATTTTCTGCACCCTTGAGTTACAGTCTTATTTCCGGACACATCGGTAAGCTGGTAGGCGCAAAACGGGATCAGCCGGCCTTCCGGCCCGGCCACCAGCATGCTGCACTCCCGGAGGCGCTTAAGATCCATGCTCCTGGCATCCATAAAATTCATCACGATGATCGACAACCCCGGACCGCGGCCGGGAAACCGCTCGGCGGCGATATCCCAGAAGACCGACCCCTGCGGGCTGTCGGGATTGTAATACTCGGTATACTCCTCCCGGGAAATCAGGCGGGTCAGCGGCGTAAACTTCCCCTGCTCTTCGACGAGATAAGTCGCCGAATCGCACAAGGGCGCGCACGCCAGCGGCCACAAATCGTACGGCTCAAGCAGACCGCCGCTCTGCGCGGCCAGCATAAACGCCACATCCCCCATCGTCAGCCGGCGTTCGGGCGCCACCTCGAACCGCCCCGAGCCGAAGGCAGGCTGATAGGCTATGCCCACGACCACGTCGCGATTTTCGAGGGCAAACTCGAGCACCGCGCCCATCTGATCCGCGTTAATGCCGCCGATGACCGTCATCGCCAGCACCACCTGGACGCCGGCCGCCCGACAATTCTCAATCGCCCGGCGTTTCACGGCCAGCAAATCCTCACCGCGGATTTTCCTGTAAACATCCGGGCTCAGCCCGTCAAACTGCAGATAAATGCCGCTAATTCCGGCTTCGGCCAGCCGCGCGGCGTAGCCCGGATCCTTGGCAATCACCACGCCGTTCGTATTCACCTCGATAGAGTTGAAACCAATCTTTCGGCCCAGCCTGACGATATCCGCCAGATCGTCGCGCACTGTCGGCTCGCCGCCGGTGAGCTGGATGCTCGTCTGCGGCCCGGTTTTCGCCATCGCGGCCCGGAACAGCCCCTCGACAGCCTTCAGATCAGGCTCAGGCGGCGCAGCCTTCTGCGCCGACCCGGCCGCCATAAAACACACCGGGCAGCGTAGATTGCAGCGATGCGTAAGTTCCAGTTCCACAAGCGTCGCGTGGCGGAGATGACCCGTACACGGCCCGCAATCGCGCGGGCAGCCCTGCGCGACAGGTAGTGGCTGTTTCGGCCGCACACAGGGGAACTGGAAAGACCCCATCCACCGATAGTGATCGACATCCGGCCACAAGTAAGTCTTGAACGCCCCGTGCTCGGGACATGACTTTTCCATATAGACAACCCGGCCCTCGACTACGACCTGAGCGGCGACGACCCTCAGACAAACGGGGCAGACGCTCTCCGTGTGGTTCAAAACGTTATTTACTGCAGTGATTTCAGCCGGTTGCATAGCAAGTCTCCTGCTCTTAGCTTATTTGCGGTCCATAAATTACTTGCTGTTCCAAGCCTTCATAAAGGCCTCGTCGCCGTGCGGCAACCGCGAACGGTACTTCACTTCGCCCGGCAGCCAGGTCCGGTCCGCGCCGCCGGCATAAATGACCAGCATGCGCAGTATGAACCCGCCCACCAGCACCAAAACCGCGCCGGTTGCCTGATAAAGCGGCGAAGACACCAGCACGAGCACCAGCGGCAGTACCGTACCCACCAGCATGAGACCGTACTTGAACGACGAAGAATACTCGCCGCAGAGCAACCGGCGGGCGGCGACAGCCTCGGCCTCGGTCGCGCCACTGATCTTAACCCACATATAGCTGACCCACAACAGCAGTTGCACCGCCAACAGCACCGCAGTTATCGCCGGGAATCTGCTTAGCACGTCGCCGATCGTCGCCGGCGCCACAATCATGCCGCTAAGAATATGCGCGGCAAATGCGGTCACCAACGACGAGGTCAGAAAAAGACTCGTCATCCCCGGGCCGACCCACAGCGGACGGCCTTTGAGCCTGCCCAGCAGGATACCGGGGTAAGTGGCCACAATCAGGCCGGAAACCACCATCACCAAGGCCAACAGTTTGCGGACTAACACCCAGCCGCTCCAGGGGAAGATAGCGAACGAAAACGTCGTGTAAACCAAGCCGGCGCAGATCGCCAGCGACATAACCCAGGCGCCTACCGTCAGGATCGCCTTGGGATTCATAAACACACGCCACGACTGGAAGGGCCGGCCGAGTTCGAAGATCAGCAGACCCGACCCCAATCCCATAAAAGCCGCCCCAAGGAAACTCGCGAGCGCCGAAGTGCGCCCCTCGCCAACGAACAGGTCGGCGATCCCGGCGATCACCAGCATCGCGCCGCCCATGCCGGCAAAGAAGAAATCCACGGCCAGCATCCAACCCCAGCCCTCATGCTTTTGACTCATCAGCTCCGCCTCCTATCCGTAAATGTAAAAGGCGTAAGGTTCGGTGCCCAGCTCTGCCAGCAGGCGTACCGTACGTTCACCGTTTACAAGTTTATAAACTTCGCTCGTCTCGTCGTCGAGATCGCCGAAAACGCGCGCCTTCTGGTGGCAAGTAAGCACGCAGTGCGGCAGCTTGCCCTCATCAACCCTGTCCTTGCAGAAATCGCACTTCTGCACCGCCCCTGTCTCATGGTTTTTCACGCGCGCCCCGTAAGGACAGGCCATCACGCACGCCAGGCAACCGACACACTTCTTATCCTCCACGAACACGATCCCGTCGTCCCGCCGCTGCGAAGCGCAGGTCGGGCAGGCGTCGACGCACGGCGGATTCTCGCAGTGCATACAAATCAGCGGCATATGCACCATACTCAGGTTGGGGTACACGCCGGCTGGGCCGACGGTTGTTACCGGGTTGTAGATCATATCCAGAGGCAGTTCGTTCTTCGTCCTGCAGGCTACCGTGCACGAGTGGCAGCCGATGCAACGCCGGGTATCAAAAACCATTGCATAGCGTGCCATCTTATTTACCCTCCTTCGCGTCCGCGCCGTTCACCTTATAAACCTTGCACAGCAGGCCCCGGTTGGCCCAGGTGCCGCTCATCGGGTCGCAATGCTCATCGGCGACGCTTGTCAGCACATTGGTGTTCGACTCCAGGCAGCCGCCCAGTTCCGGCTCGGTCATGCTCCGTTCCGGGAACCACCAGCCGCGCTCGGTAACGATGACCCGGGGGGCAACCCCCTGCGTCAGTGAAGCCTTCTGCTTGATCCGACCGCGGCGGGTCTCGATCCATACCCAATCGTCCTCCGCGATCCCCAGCTCGGCCGCCGTCGCCGGGTTGATCTCCACCCGCGGCTCATGGCGCAGGAACCGCAGCTCCTTGATCTGGAAATGCTCGGAATGGTGGAAAGGCATAAAGCCGTTACCGGTCGTCAGCACCAGCGGGAACTCCTTCGCCAGTTCAGGGTCGTCCGCTTCGTTCTCGGCCGGGCCGACATACTCGGGCAGCGGCGGGTAGCCGAGATCCTTGAGAGTTGAGGAATACAGCTCGATCTTCCCTGACGGGGTACCGAAACCGATCCGCTTATACTTATAAAACTCCCGCTCGGGGAAGTGGAAACGATACAGCTCGACAAACTCGTCGTAGCTCTCGGTGCCATAGCCAAGCGGCTCGATGCGGTAATGGTAGGCATCCTCCACCGTCTCCCACGGCCACATCTCTTCCTGACCCATCCGCATTCCCAGGTCGCGCCAGAAATTATAATCGTTGCGCCGCTCGTACATCGGCTGGATAGCCCGCTGCGAACACAGCAGGAAATCCGCGCAGCCGTAAGAATTGGTGATCGTCGGCCGCTCGAGCGCGCCGGCGATCGGCAGCACGTAATCCGACAGCGCAGCCGTCGGCGTCATCCAGTACTCGCACGTCACCATGAAGTCGATTTTCCGCAGCGCCTCCAGCGTCATCTTGCTTTGGCCGTAAGAGTTCACCGGATTGGTGGCGGATACCAGCAAAGCCTTGACAGGATAGGGTTCACCCGTCAGAATGGCGTTGAAAACAGACGGTGGATGGGCCTCACACATCCACTCGGCGGTCGGCGCCTTGCCCCAGTGCTTCTTGGCAAGCTCGGCGATCTTCCCGTAGCCTGGCCAAGTCACCAGTTTGAATTTGTCGGCGCCGATCTGCTTCGCCTTCTGCTCCTCCGGCAGCCTATCGTTAGCTTCCATCTCCTCGTCGGTGATCGAATCCTGGCTCGGGCCGGTCAGAAGATCGGAACCCGGGCAATCGAGGTTGCCGGTCAGCGCCCGCAGAAGAGCGCGGGCGTGCATCGCCGCGCCGGCGGATTTGCCGAGCTGGTCGATGGCCACACCCCACTGGATGTTGCCCGGCTTGCTGGTCGCATACATATAAGCGCTCTCGCGGATCTGCTCCGGTGTAAGCCAGGTCAGCGGCGCCGCCCACTCCGGGGTAAACTGCTCGACATGGTCGGCCAGTTCGCCGAAGCCCTCGCAGTATTCGGTCACAAACTCCGCGTCGTACAGGCCCTCGTTGATTATGACATTAACCCACGCCAGCGCCAGCGCCAGGTCGGAACCGGGCCGCAGCGGCAGCCACATATCCGCCTTCGCCGCCGTCTCGGTAAAGCGCGGGTCAATAACGATCACCTTCAGCCCTTTAGCCTGCAAACCGCGGATGTGGTGCATCTCCGGCATACTCGACGCGCCGGGGTTTTGGCCCCACAGCACCAGACAACGGCTCGCTCCCAGATCGAGATCGAACGGACACCAGCCGTAAATAGCCGTCTCCACCATAAAAGTGGGTATCCAGCACAAATGGGAATTATGGAAACAGTTAGGGCTGCCGAACAGATTCATGAACCGCCGACGAGCCCAGTCGTCCGTGCGCGAAGTGCCCCCGGCCGTGGCCACCGCCTCCGCACCGAATTCATCGCGGATCGCGGCCAACTTGGCAGCGATCTCGTCCAGCGCCTGATCCCAGGAAATCTGCTCCCACTGGCCCTCGCCGCGCTTGCCCACCCGTTTGAGCGGATAATTGACGCGCGCGGGATGATCAAGATGCTTCAAAGCGATATTACCCCGGCAGCAAAGCCCCCCCTCATTGGTGGGATAGCTGGGGTCGCCCTCGATTGCCAACACATTGCCGTCCTTAACATAGGCCAGCACACCGCAGTTCTGGTGGCAGAAGTAACAGCATGACTTCTTTACTTCGATGCCCTCTTGACTTAAATCTACGCTCTTGCTCATGTTGCCTCCCTTCTGATGTTGACCGGGCCGCCACCCTGCCCGTTACGCGACTTGCCGCCCGCTAGGCGGCTCTCCGCAAAAAAGCATTGCTTATCACCCGGATATTACTTCGGTTTGCGCAAAGCACCCCTCATTTGCAATATTGCAATAAGCGTGCCAGCTTATCAAAATCCGCGCCAATCTGCTCAAAACCTAGGGCTGCGCTTTTTGACCCCAGCAAATTCAAGCCCTGCATCTTCCCCGCACCGCTGCTTCCCAGCAGCGTCACCACCGGCCGGCGCACCGTTACAACAACTGGCAATCCCTTTTTGCGATTACTGTGTCATTTTAAAACATTCCGGCTAACGCGCGCCGCAATCTGCGCCCGAAAAATATCCGCCTCAAAACACAAAACCCCCAAAAGAGCCGATAATGGCTGAAATTCCGCCATTATCGGCTCTTATTAAAAAAAGAATATTGAGAATTATTCAAAGGGTTCCTTGTGTTAATGACGCTATAACTATATAATATATCTTAGGTACGTGTATTTTTGAACAATATCCCCGTTTTCACCACCAATGCTGCCCTGTATCGACAACAATTGCTGCAGATTGTTTGTACACCCGATTGTTGACTAATCAGTCACGCGTTATATTAAAATAACCCTCGCATATAAATATTCCATATAATATTACGTACAAAGCCCTCCGACCCCCCGGACAAACTAATTTGCGAATAAGATGGAGGAAGCGCAGGTGGGCACAATGAGCCGCATTCAGAAGATCCATAACACACAAGCAAAATACTCTGCTGAAAACGAAACACTTGCAACCGACGAATTGGTATCGTATGAACGGTGGCAAGCTTTATTGCGTTACAAACAGGCTTTCCTGCAGAATGAAGCCGAAGACCCGCGCAGTTACCCCTTCATGAACCAGGAAGTAGCCGCTTCCTGGATCAGATCGCGCAACCTGGGGGTCAATCCTTACAGCGTCGTAACAAGCCCCAACGTCAACCCCGAGCAGTTGTCGAAACTTCTTAACCAGCACCGCCTGCTCATCGACATCACCAACTCGTTGGCCAGCTCATTCAAAAACCTCCTATTTTCCTGCGGCTACCTTCTTTACCTGTTCGACAAAACCGGGGTGGTACTGCTCAATGAGGGAGATTGGAGCAAGTTTCCTCCCCTGTTCGCCGATCAGAACTCCCGGCGGGGCATCGTCGCCGCAGAGCAGACCGAAGGCACCACAGCCCACGAACTGTGCATCCGGCTGAAGCGGCCCGTGCAGCTCCTGGGTCCCGAACACTACTGCGTGGCTTTTCAGAACAGCATCGCCTCCGCTGCGCCGATATCGGACGAAACCGGCACGGTGCAGGCCGCCCTTGTTCTGCTGAGCCAACCCCTGCAGAACCCGCCTGACGAAGAACAACTCAAAAACCTTTGCATGCACAGTTTCGCGCTTACAACCTCGATGGCCGTCGCCATCGAAACCGGACTGAAACTTACGAAGACGGTCGACGAACTGTGCAATGCCAAAGAAAAAGTAAACATCCTCGACAACCACCTAAAAGCGACAACCGACAAACTGATAGCCGTTCACCACACCCTCAATGCCACCATGGCGTTCGTCGAAGAAGGAATCGTCGCGATCGACCGGACCGGCACGATAATTTTCACCAACCGGGACGGCATGAGAATCCTCAAGCTCCGGCACGAAGACGTCGGCAAACGCAATATCAGGGAATTCCTCAACCGCGATTCTTCGCTCCTCGACTTGGCGAGAAAAGGCGAGATCGTCCGGGTCGAAGAACAAATCTGCGTGGGCAACGACAGGCAGCTGCCATTCCAGGTGGTAATAAGGCCGATCCTCAACCAGCAGACCGATGAACTCAACGTAGCCGTCCTCAAACTCATCGCCGCCGAAAAAGTCGCCGCCCAGATGAGCAGCAAAGGAAACGGCATGGCCGTTCACAACTTTGCCGATATAATCACCGCCAATACCGATTTCAAAAAAACCCTCGCCCTCGCCGAGCGCTTCGCCGCCTCGTCTGAAAACATCATGCTTACCGGCGAAAGCGGCACCGGCAAAGAACTCTTCGCCCAATCCATCCACAACGTCCACCGCCCCCAGGGCCCGTTCATGGCGGTCAACTGCGCGGCCATGCCCCGCGAACTGATCGGCAGCGAACTGTTCGGCTATGAAGGCGGCAGCTTTACAGGCGCGGAGCGCAGCGGCAAAGCCGGAAAGATCGAACTTGCTCATGGCGGGACGCTCTTCCTCGACGAAATCGGCGACATGCCGCTTGACCTCCAGGCCGTACTGCTGAGAACCCTCGAAGACAAACAAGTCATGCGGGTCGGCGGCAGCCGCTACAAAAAAGTCGACTTCAGAATCATCGTCGCTACCAATAAAGACCTCGCTAAAATGGTCAAAGAAAACCAGTTCCGCGAAGACCTGTACTTCCGTATTTCCGTTCTGACAATCAACATCGCCCCCCTGCGCGAACGAACCGGCGATATCGAGCTTCTTACCAACCATTTCATCGAACAGTACTGTCGCCGCAATGGCTGGAACACGCCGCAAATCAGTCCGGCGGCCCAGAAAAAAATCAACGAATACCAATGGCCCGGCAACGTCCGGCAGCTCCAAAACGCCATCATCCACGCGGTCAACACCGCCCAGGGCGACATCATCAAACCGGAAAACCTGCCCAACTATATCCTTATCGATTCCTGTCCCGTAAAAATCAACGAAGGCGACGCCAGCAAAAAGATCGGCGAAATCCTCTGCCTGGAGAAACTCGAAAAAGCGGCCATCGAAGCCGCCCTCCTCCACGCTAACAACTGCCCGCGTACGGCGGCCGAAGTTCTTGGGATAAGCCGCTCGACCCTCTACAGAAAACTCAAGGACTTCAAAATCGATTACTAGTCCCCCTGCCAACACCGAAAACGGCCCTCCGCGAGGGCCGTTTTTTTTTGCCCTTGCCCGTCTGGTATCCTGCAAACAAGCTATTAAAATATCCTAAAATGACACTGTATTCTTAAAACAGGATTGTCGAAAAATGCTGTAAATCATCTACTGTGTGAACAAACTAACATAACTTCCGCCATACCAAAAAGGGATAAACCGCGGTAACTAAATGATTCGTAAAGCCTGCAAATCCGCGCTTTCGAACATTGCAGGCTCCTAAAAAAAACTGGCACGCTTATTGCATATTATTTCTATGTATGTCTTAATAACTACTTCTTATCTGGGCTAAAAGACAAAGCCGAATAGCCATCAAGGAGGTGGTCGGAAAAAAAGTGCCGCCCATAACATTTCCTAGAATACCCGGTATTCCACAACCCAAGCGGCTCTGCGCAACAAGCAGCATCAGAAGCCGCACAGGCGAGGCAACAGGCGATTAAGCGCTCCTTGCCGCCATGGCGGCAGCTGTACGGAAAGCCCCGCCCACATCTTGCAACGTTATTAGTCATGGGGGCGCAACTTACCCCCCGCAACAAAAATTACAGGAGGTAATTTGACATGTGTTTTCGTCCTGGTGGAGCAGCTAAACCTGTAGAATGCCCCAACTGCAAAAAGAAACTTGCTGCTATAGGAGGGGTAAGACAAAAAATTTGCCCCTTCTGCAAAACGGAACTGCCTGCCGAAGAAAAAGCCGAAGAAAAGAAATAAGTCAGTCCGTCTCATTGCCGCAATAGCAGAACCGAATATCCTAATCACAAAGGGGAAACACACTTTCCCCTCTCATCAATTTAACGAATTTTCATATTTTTGCCGATGACCCGTATGAACACACAAACCACTTCCGGTATCTGCTATGAGGCAATGAGACAACCCTTCGCAACAAAGATTTTACCGCACATCAGCACCGGATCAATCGGAGATTACACTATCCAAAATACTTAGAGAAAGAGGTCGAAGAATGGCCGAACAAAAATACAATCGTTGGTTAATTCTCATCGCCGCGATAGTAACTAACCTCTGTATAGGCACCCTATACGCTTGGAGCGTATTCGCCCTGCCACTTGGCAAATTGTTTGGCTGGTCTGCGGCCGCAATCGGCTTGGCCTTTACCATCAACCACGGTCTTAGCCCTGTCGCCATGATCGGCGGCGGCGCCATTCAAGACCGTCTCGGAGCAAGAGGCAACATCCTGGTCGGCGGTCTCATGTTCACCATCGGCTTCTTCCTTACCGGCTTTGTCGATAAAGTCGGCATGCTCTACATCACCTACAGCACCCTCGCCGGCATCGGCGGCGGCGTCGTCTATTCCGGAACGCTCGGCAACACCGTCAAGTTCTTCCCCGACAAAAGAGGCCTGGCCTCAGGTCTTGTCGCTGCCGGCTACGGTTGCGGCGCCATGCTTTTCGCCCCCATCGCCAGCGCCCTCATCATCAAATACGGCGTCATGGCCACCTTCAAGATCCTCGGCACAGCATTCTTTGTCGTCCTCGCCATCACGATCAACATAATCAAAAAAGCCCCTGCGGGCTACAAACCGGAAGGCTGGGTGCCGTCCCTCGAGGTAGGCGCTCCCAAAGCGAACATCCCGGATGTCCTCTGGTACAAGATGCTTCAGGACAAGACCTGGTGGGTCATCCTCATCATGCTTCTCTGCGGCGCTCTGTCGGGCCTCATGATCACCGCCTTCGCGTCGCCGATCGGACAGCTGATGTTCAAACTCACCCCCATGGATGCCGCCTTCTTCGTCAGCCTGGTCGCCATCTCCAACGCGCTTGGCCGCGTCGGCTTCGGCGCCCTGTCCGACAAATTTGGCCGCTCCAACACCATCATGCTCATGTACGTAATCTCCGCCATTTCCATGTTCAATCTCAGCACGACGACCTCGGTCGCCGGCTTCGCCGCTTCCGGTATCGGCATCGGCGCCGTCTTCGGCGGCTTCATGGGCTGCATGCCGCCGATCATCAGCGAGCGTTACGGCCTCAAGAACTTTGGCGTCAACTACGGCATAACCTTCGTCGGCTTCAGCCTCGCGGCCATCTTCGGCCCGATGACGGCCGCAAACGTAAGAATGTCCACCGGCAGCTACGAGAATGCCTTCTACATCGCCCTGGCCATCAACATAGTCGGCCTGATCTGCGCCTTCATCTACAGGGCGCTTGACAAGAGCGAAAGGGCGGCAAAAGCCCAGGCAAGCCTGCCCCAGTAGGCAAATCGGCTAAGAAAAAACGGTGCCCCAAAAGCACGCATAATATGACGGGGGAGTGAACTGCCGCTTCGTCTTTGCACAACCACTCCCCCCGAAATTATGCGGTACCCGTGAAACCGCCACCGTACCGGGAGGAGGCTCTTCCATGAAGGAAAGAATCTTAGCCACCGCCCTACACCTGATGAACGTACACGGCGTCAAATTCACGACCGCCGATCTGGCCCGTGAGCTTGGCGTCAGCAAACGTGCGGTATACGAGCATTTTCCATCCAAAGAATACCTTATGGCCGCCATATTCGACTCTATCATCACCGACTTTCGGCAACAAATCTCCGTCATCGCCCGCACCGAGGGCCTTGACATCGTCACCAAACTCAAATCGCTGATGGTCTACTCCCCCAAAGCCTTGGGCCCTCTCAACGAAAAGATCATCCCCGATATCCAGCGGTTCCTGCCGAAAGAATGGATGAAATTCGAAGAATATTTCCAGGAAAGATGGCGAATGATCGAACAGGTGATTAATCAGGGAATAGAGAATGAGCTACTATCGCCTGTCGACCTTGCGGTCCTCCACAAAATGTACTTGGGAACTATCGATTCTTTGCTCGATTATCAGTTTCTTGCCAAAAACAATACTACGTTCAAAAGCGCGATGACAAAAGCTGCCGATATAATCATCCGGGGACTGACTGCGCCGGGTTGTCACAAAAGATCACCTGCTGATGTGGGGAGTCTTTCAGTCCCTCCGGATAAAACTCCTTTGGTTTTTCCAAGGGACTGAAACGACGTCGAAGACGTAGAAAAAACACCCTTACCTCGCCTCCGCATGGGAAAATCTTCACAAATACTTGCCTTGTGCAAGCAGGTTACGGAAGGAGAATGAAAGTGAAAAACTTTAGCATCTCTGAAGTAGTCGATTCTTTAGGAGTCAACAAGTTTACCTGGCGAATCTTTTTCTTCCTCGGTTTTGCAATGGTATTCGACGGCTATGATTATATGGTGGTATCTTATACCATGCCGCAAATTGCCGCTGAATGGCGTTTGGACAAAGTCGCGATGGGCAGCCTGTCGTCGTGGAGCCTCTTCGGCCTGATCATCGGCGGCGCGATCGCCGGCATCGTCTCCGACAAGATCGGCCGCAGGAACACCCTCGTCTACTCGATTGCCGTATACTCGCTCCTCACCATTCCCATCTACTTCGCCACCAGCTTCGAACAATTCGCTCTCTTCCGCGTATTGGCCGGCGTCGGTCTGGGCGCCTGTATCCCCGTCGTCACCACCATCTTCTCCGAATCCACGCCCACGCCGCGCCGCGCCCTCTTCATCACCTTCGGCATGGCCTGGATGATCGTCGGCTGGGTTTTGGGCGGCCTCATCCCCACCCTGCTCGTCCCGCACTTCGGCTGGAGGATATGCTACCTGATCGGCGGCGCTCCCTTCCTGTATGCCGTATTCCTGTACTTCCAAATGCACGAATCGGCTTACTGGCTGGCCGGCAAAGGCCGCAAAGCCGAAGCGAACGAAATCCTCAACTACATCGAAAACCTCGCCACCGGCAAAGTCACGCCGCGCGACCCCGAAGCCATGATCGTCCCGGCGAAGCCCAAAGTCTCAGGCCCCGCGGCCCTGTTCTCCAAAAACTACTGGATGATTACCGCCGGCGTCTGGATCACCTACTTCTGCGGCTGTTTCACCGTATACGGGCTCAACGCCTGGCTGCCTTCCCTCATGCTTGAGAAAGGCTTCAAACTCACCTCCGCCTACGCCCTGGCGATCGCCAACAACGCCGCGGCCGTCATCGCCAACTGCTCCACCGGTTTCGTCGCCGAAATCATCGGCCGCCGGCCCAACCTCATCTTTGCCTACCTGCTCGGCGGCGTATCGATAGTCATCATGGCCTTCGTCAGCGGCGGCTTCGGCGCCATCCTGGCCGCCAACATCTTCATGGGCTTCGCCATCAACTACGCCATCACCGCCGTACAGCCCCTCATGGCTGAAGCCTACCCCACCGAATTCCGCAACACCGGCGTGGCCTGGTGCCAGGCGTTCGGCCGTCTCGGCGGCGCCCTCGCCCCGATCGTCGCCGGTGCCATCATGAGCATGAAACTCGGTCCGCAGATGTCCTTCCTCTTCTACGTCATCCCCGCGATCATCGGCGCCCTGGCCGCCATCCTGTTCATCAAGAAGGAAACCAAAGGCAAATCGCTCGACCAGCTCGCCCACGAGCAGCAAAGCACCACCATCTCTCACTAAACGATGCAATTACATTATCACCGGTCGAACCGGGGAGGTAAAAACTATTGGAAGCGAAAGTATACTTGGCCCGGCTGGCGGACGGTGCATCTGCGGCCGAACAGGCTAACGCCATCGGCAAACTATACGACATCGCCGGAACGACCGTCGTCGGCAGCAAAGACTTTGTAGCCATCAAGCTGCACGTCGGCGAAGGCACCAACATCACCCGCATCAAGCCGGAACTAGTCCGCGAACTGGTAACCAAGGTAAAAGGGCAGGACGCCCAGCCCTTCCTCACCGAAACCTCCACCCTCTACAAAGGAGAACGGCACAACGCCGTCAGTCACCTCATGCAGGCCCACCGCCAGGGCTTCGGCATCGACAACGTCGGAGCGCCCTTCATCATGGCGGATGGGCTGGCCGGCAACACCGAATATGAGGTCGCCATACCGGGGGAAATCAATAAAACAGTCAAAGTCGCCAGGGAGATCATCGGCGCCGACGCGCTGCTCGTCGTCTCCCACGCCACCGGCTGCATCACCACCGGCCTGGCCGCCTGCATCAAAAACCTCGGCATGGGCCTCGCCAGCCGCATGGGGAAAATGCGGCAACACTCGGCCGTACTGCCGCAAGTCGACAGCGAAAAATGCACCAACTGCCACAAGTGCATGAAATGGTGCCCGGCAGACGCCATCAGCGAACAGAGCGGCAAAGCATTCATCGCTGCCGATAAATGCGTCGGCTGTGGCGAATGTCTCGCCGTCTGCCGCTTCGACGCCGTAAAATACGACTTCGGCGCCGACAAGGGTTTCCTTCAAAAAGCCATGGCCGAATATGCCTACGGGGCGGTAATCGGCAAACCCGGCAAATGCTTCTACTTCAACGTCCTCACCAACATGACCAAAGACTGCGACTGCCTCGTTAAAAGCCCGACGACCAAAATGGTAGCCGACGTCGGCATCCTGGCGTCCAGCGATCCGGTAGCAATCGATCAGGCCACCCAGGACCTCACCGCCGCGGCGTACGGCCATCCTCTGGGCCACCTTGCCTTCCCGGAACGCGACAGCACCATCCAGATCGAACACGCCGCCAAAATCGGCATGGGATCTACGCGGTACAAGCTGATCGAACTCAAAGCATGAGCACCGAATAAAACAAACCGCCCTGCCGTTAATCAATGGCAGGGCGGTACCATTGTCAGGAAAATTCTACATTAATTTACAAATATGATAAAATTTTCATGCATTCTAATATCCAAGGAGGTCATAAGGTCATAATGACGAAACTTGAAGCCGCCATCAAATCCGCGGAGATGTTCCGCGACCTCAACGCCTTCGACTGCTCCGCCATCGTGACCGACGCCCAGGGCATCATCCTCTACCACACTCAAGCCAAAACCTTCAAGGAAAACGTCGTCATTGGCCAGCCTGCGCCTGGCGGAGCCGCCAAAAAAGTCATCGAAACCCGCCAACCGGTTCGGGTTGATGTTCCCGAATCAGCCTATGGGGTGAAACTCAGGGCGATAATGCGGCCGATCTTCGAGGACGACGGCACATTCTCCGGCGTTATCGGCAACGCCATCAACATGCAGACCGTGTCAACCCTGCACGAAGCAGCCCAAAACATCGCCTCGATCTCAGAAGAAATGACCGCCACTTCGCAGGAACTGGCCGTCACAGCCACCCAACTGGCGGAAAGTCTCGTCAGCGTAAGAAGCGTCAGTGAGAACGTCCTCGGAGAAATCGAAAAAACCGGCAGCATCCTGCAATTCGTCAGCGACGTCGCCCAGAACTCCAATCTACTCGGGCTAAACGCCGCCATCGAAGCGGCGCGGGCGGGAGAACTGGGGCGGGGCTTCGCGGTCGTCGCCGACGAAATGCGCAAGATGGCCAGCAACAGTGGCGAATCGGTCAGGAACATCAAAACAATCCTCGACAGCATCCAGCGTCAGACCGAAACCGTAGTGGCGAATATCGCCGACGCCGCGCAGTTAGGCGAACGCCAGGCAGCGGCCACCGAGGAAATCTCCGCGACCATGCAGCAGCTGTCATCGACGGCCTCCGAAGTCGAACGTTTCGCGGCATCCATTTAAGGCCCCGCGCCGGACCGGCGCACCGCCTGTAGACCGAAAAGACCCGAATCCCTCCCGGGATTCGGGTCTTTCTCATGCGGACGATACACCGCCCCATCCTACGAGCAGCACACCTCGCTCTGCGCTTCGAGCCGTTCGAGTTCACAGCGCAGCCAGGCCACCCGGTCCTTGACCGTCTTCGTTTGGTCGACCAGAGCATATAAACTCGGCTGGCAGCCTTTCTTGGCCGGCGAAACCATCCTGATCGACGGACGGAACTGACATACACGGCTGATCCGGTCTTTCAGATACTGCCTTGCTTCGCCCTCCGAAGCGAACAGCGGCATGATCAGATCGCCGCTCGTCCAGCCTGTCCAGCGCCCCCGCTTGTATTTGGCCACGAAAAATTCCCGGTCGGCATCGGAAGCATACCCGTCCAGCTCGTAAACATTGCGGTCATCCCAGTACCCCAGAAACTGCATCATATCGCTGTAACTCACCTTAGGACGTTTAGAAGTCATGAACCCGTGATAATCGGCCAGCGCCCGCTGCGCTGGCGAGGCGTACATCAGCAGCGGCATGTCCTCCACAGCCTCATTGATCTGCTCCACCACCATACCCACCAAGCTGCCCGCATCCGGCTTGTTCTGGAAAGTGAAGGCCCACTGCTTCGAACGTTTAGCCTCGGCCTCGTCCTTGACGAAGCCCTTCTTGTTCAGTATCCCCTCGATAGTCTCCACTCTGTTATACACATCGCAGTCGATCACAATCGCGTTCCTGAGAGTTCCGCCGCCCTTCTCGACGCGCAGCGAAATCGTGTCCGGCTTATGAAGGCGCCCCTGATCGACAAAATTGCCGCGGGAGAAATAGATACTTTCGATTGTCAGCATATCTACCATGGCCGCTGTCGTATATTGGCGATAGTTAATAAGCATTATTACGCCTCCCATTGCCGTTCAGCTCCATCAATGGAGCATTTGCCTGTCATGCTCTGCCGGCTCTGCCTTTAATGCCCCCGCCGGAGCTAATTCAATACCTCGATAACGTCGCCCACATTAACCGTATCGCCGGACACCACCGTCGCGAAGATACCCTCCTTGGGCATCACGCAGTCGCCGGCCTGGTAATAAATCGCACAGCGCTGATGGCATTCCTTGCCTATCTGGCTCACTTCGAGGATAGAGTCGCCGATCTTCAGGCGCGTACCCACCGGCAGCTTTGGCAGTTCCAGCCCTTCTGTGGTAATATTCTCGGCAAAATCGCCCGGATTGACATCCAGCCCCACCTGCCGCATCTTATCGATACTTTCCAGTGCCAGCAGACTGACCTGCCGATGGGCAAACCCGGCGTGGGCATCCCCTTCAAGCCCCAGATCGACTAACAGGCGGGCACTGCCGACGTTCTTTTTGCGCATCCCCTTGTTGGGGCTGGTGCATACTGCGATAATCTTCCCCTGCATCTCGCTTATCTCCTTTGTTGCTATTACTCAGCCTTCCGACGGTACGTGCCGCTCTTGCCGCCCGACTTGACAGCCAGCCGCACATACTCGATAACCATCCCTTTATCCACTGCCTTGCACATGTCGTAAATCGTCAGGGCGGCGACGCTAACCGCCGTCAGCGCCTCCATCTCCACGCCGGTCTTGCCGGTCGTCTTGACGGTGGCGGCGATCCCGACCGAACTGCTCTCCTCATCCACGTTAAACTCTATGTTGATCCCGGTCAGCAGCAGCGGGTGGCACATCGGGATAAGCTGCCAGGTGGCCTTTGCGCCCATGATACCCGCTACCTGAGCTACGCCAAGAACATCACCCTTGCTCAGAAGACCTTGCTTAACCAACTGCAGCGTAGCAGGCAGCATCCTGATCCTGCCCTCGGCAATCGCCTCGCGTGCGCTGTCGTCCTTGCCCGAGACGTCCACCATCCGGGCCCTGCCAGCATCATTGAAATGAGTCAACTCCACGACAAGTCCACCTTTGCGTTCCAGATTCGCCTGAAAAACTCAGCCGCCGATCTGCGACATCGTCCGCTCGAAATCCGGGAAGCCGCTTGTCCTGCAGAGCGAATGGCCCTGCGGCTTCGCCGCCACGGCGGCGTGGAAAAGCTCTGCCAGTTCGCGATCATCGGCCCCGTTCCTGAGCGGGGTTTTTATATCAATCTCGTCGTTCGACAACAGGCACGGCCGCAGCTTGCCGTCGGCGGTCAACCGCAGGCGGTTGCAGGCGCTGCAAAAATGGTCCGATATCGGCGTTATGAACCCGAAGGCCCCCTGAGCCAGCGGAAACTGGTAGTACTTCGCCGGCCCGTTGCCCCGGACGGTGCCCGTCGGCTTTAGCCGCGCCCGTCCGGCCTCGTTAAGCATCTTCTTCACCGTGGCGATATCCGGCCCGCCCCCGAAACCCCGGCCCCCGATAGGCATATACTCTATAAACCGAACCGCGATCGGGTGGTTGTAAACAAGCTCGACAAAATAGGCCAAATCCTTTTCAGTCAAAGCTTCGGTCAGAACAACATTAAGCTTGACCGGCGACAGGCCGGCCGCCATTGCGCTCTCGATCCCCTTCATGGTGTCCTCCAGCCGTCCGCACGTTGTCAACCGTGCGAAGTTGGCCGGATTAATCGTATCGAGACTGATATTAACCCTGTTAAGGCCGGCGGCTTTCAGGTCCTGAGCCAGAGGCGGCAGCAAGCTGCCGTTGGTTGTCATCGATATATCCTTAATCCGCCCCATTGCCGTGATCGCGGCGATAAACTCCACGATCCCCTTTCTCACCAGCGGCTCGCCGCCGGTCAGGCGAATCTTATTCACGCCTTCCTGGTTGAACACCTTAATAAGCCTGAGCAGTTCCTCGTAGCTGAGGATATCATCGTGCTCCAGCCATTTTTTCCCCTGGGGCGGCATACAGTAGACACAACGGAAATTGCAGCGGTCGGTCACCGATATCCGCAGATAATTGATGTTGCGCTCATACCCGTCCAGCATGTCAAATCCCCCAAAACCCGGTTTTCCGGGCCATATTCCCCGCGATCGGCAATCCTGGTTACAGCTTGATCTCCATGCCGTCGTAAGCCACCGACACATCCTTGTGCGCGGCCACGGCCGCCTCCAGCTCCCTGCTGGTCACAGGCTGGCTGTAATGGACGGACAGGTGAGTAAGCACCGTGTGCCGGGCCTTCACCTCCCGGCCGAGATCGATCGCCTCTGCCACCGACATGTGGGTGTCAGGATACCAGTTCTCCCCATAGAAGGTCGCGTCGCAGACCAGCCACTCCACGCCTTCTACCGCAATAGCCGTAGTCTTCGGCAAACCGGCCGTATCCGGGAAATAGGCCACGCTTGACGAAAAAGAATTCACCAGGAAACCGGCGGTCTCCACTCCGTGGGCGGCGGGCAGCGGCGTGATAGCCAACTCCCCGAAACGATATTCCATCATAAAAGCCCAGGGAATAACGCGAAATACCTCCCGCAGATTCGGAAAAGCGGCGAGAAACTGCTCTCTGGCGCTGGGCGGCAGAAAAAGCGGTATCGGCTCCTTGCGGTTCAGCTTGACATAATACTCGAGTTCTCCCAGGCCGCCGAAGTGATCGTAATGCCAGTGGGTAAGCATCACATTATCGATACTGGTTACCCGTTCCCTGACGAGCTGAGCCCTGAGATCCGGGGGAGCGTCGATTAGCAGGTTGCTTCTCCCGGTGGTTATGAGCGCCCCGCTGCGCGTTCTCGATAGGGCCGGATTTTCCCGCGCCTCCCGGCACCCCGGGCAATCGCAGAAAAACGACGGCGCTCCGGGTCCCGCTCCACTTCCCATTATCTTAAAAGACGATGCCATCTGTTCATGCCTCCTCGATTGCTGCGGCTACGGTATATGCGCAAAAACCATTGCCACCGGAGCACACTGCTCACGATCGGGACAATCCTCGCACTGCCTGTCAAAAGGCGACGGCAGCTGCGAAACCTCGCACATCCGGTAATCGCACTGTTTATAAAAAGCTGCGGCCTCCCCTTTGGCCACCGTAGTGACCCGGAACGACCCGCCCGGAGGCTCGACCGCATCGCGGCAATACTCCCACGGGCGCTCGCACAGTTCCCGCAGCAGCCTGCGGCCCGTTCCCCGGCCGCGTTCCCTCTCAGCCACCGCAAACACCAGCAGGTGAAACAAATCCTCATCCGCCTGGTACAGCCGGCCGCCCGCCAAAATCTCGGCGCCTTCCCTGAGCACTACGTGCTCCTCGATCTCGCCGGCGAGATCCATGCCGGTCGCGGTCAGCATGCCGCGCAGTCCCTCCTCGTCGGCAGGCCCGGCGAAAGAAATTGTTCTATCCAGCATCAGCATCCCCCTCGCCGGCATCTTCGTCTGACATATATCGAAAGCAAGATTCATACCAACCCGCAGAAAAAACCTAACTTCCCGTAAATCGGGCAAATCAGCGCATCCGCGGCCGCCAGTCCGGCTTCCGCCCATCCAAAAGCGCGGCCCTTTTTCTCAAGATGGTTCATATTTTTGCATTTTGCGTCCGCCCGTCATCCTCGGCTGGCAGGCCTCAACTGGATAGCCTGTTGCGGACATTGCCCGACGCAGGTATAACAGGCGCAGCACTTCTCACCGGCAATCACCAAAGCTTTTTCGCCGTCGCCGGTTTTTTCAAGTCCGAGCACGTACTCCGGGCAAAAAGCCTCGCATATCCCGCAGCCGTTGCAGCGGTCCGCGTCGATGGCCACCTCTACCCGTTGCACATCTTCCCGGCCCGCATGGGCCGTGCTGTCGATCACCGGCGGCATATAAAGGCGACGCCGCGCTTCGGGGATGCTCTTGGCCGCCAGCTTCTCCAGCGAAGCGACGATCGTGGGCAACTGCCCGTAGGGAATCGAAAGATACACCTCAAAATCCTCGACATCGGATGAAGCCCTGGCCCCGTAACAGCCGAAAGAAATATTCATCTGCTGGCTCTTCATCACCTGAACGGTCAGATCGGCGCACGTCGAATTGTAGCCAGAAGTATGGAACACCTGCCGTTCGCCGCTGCCGTAGGTGGACGAGCAGCACAGCCACATCGCCTGCTCCGGCCACAGGGTCAGGATCACCACATCAGGCTCGAACGTCGCCTTCTCCAGCGGCGCGACCAGTGTCGCCGTATAGCTTCCCGGCTCGAACTCCGGCCGCGAGGCGATCATCTTCTGAGCGCATTCGATCGTGGGCAACTTCTTGAACAACAGGTACAGGTCGCCCGACCGCAGCTTGGGCGACATGGTTATAAGCCCCATAATGCCGGCCCCGTCGGGGCAGGCATGCTTCCGGGGCGGGAGATACAGGCAATTCCCCCGCCGGGCGGCGGTTATCGTCTGGCAGTGCCTGATCCGTTCCGCCGGCTCGGCTACCCCCTCCGGTATCTCCTCGCCAGGCCGCATCAGCCTCACGGCCACCGGAGACCACCTGAGGGTAAGCGCCTTACGCATAGCATCGGCAAGCATCTTATTCTGCACTGATTAAAACTCCTCTCCTGGTCAATCCGCCATGATTCGCGCCCAAAGCTCGGCCCCACCGGGGCCTTCCAGCATCGCGGCCATCCGTCTCTTGGTGGCGGTAAAATCGTCGCGCCGCCCCAGCAGCAGGCTCAGCGCATGGTCCGCCCGCAGCCCTCCGGCGGCGGCGAACTTTGCCGTGCAACTTGCGCAGTAGCTGACAAGAATATCGGCTCCTGTTGCCCGCACCTCCGCCACACGCCGTTTTATCAACTCATCCGTGAATTCGGGACGGAATGTCGAGATCATGCCCCCGCTGCCGCAGCAGATGGTATTCTCCTTGCCGTGGACCATCTCCACGGTCGAAAAGCCGCCTTTCACCAGCGCCTCGCGCACCTGACGGCCGAAAATGCCCTCGAACCTGTCGGGGCAAGAATCGTGAACAGTGCAAATCTTGCCGGCCTCCGCGGCGGGCTGGGGCAGTTCGAGCGCCTCGTAAACCGTCCTGATGGCAATCCCGGTCTCCGATAGCATGGACCGCAGCGCGTAATAACAGCCCGAGCAAGCGACGATCAGCTCCCGTACCTTATGCTCCCTGAACTTCGCCACCAGCTTGCCGGCCGCGTCGTCCGCCCTTTGCCTCAGGCCCAGGTCAGCCAACGGTCTGCCGCAGCATTCGGTGAACATCCCGCCGCAGCCGCAGCCGTCCCTCAGCCGGGAGAACACCTCCCTCGTTAGCTCGGGAGCGTAAGTCATCAGCGTGCACCCCGGAAAAAAGCAGCTCGCAGCCTCGCCCCTCACCGCGATATCGTCGAAATCGACGCCGGCGAATTCGCGGTAAACGTTCATGAGATTATTCGGGCGATCGGGGAAAAGGTAGCGGTACTCGTCCACCGCGAACTCGCCCGTCGCCACCGCCGCGCGCCGCCCCGCGGCGAACAGCTCCTTGGGACTAAGCTCCTCCGGGCAGACAGCCTCGCAGCAGCCGCACAGCGCGCAGCTGAAAGCCTCGTACGCCGTCGCCCCCCGCGCCGCCGCCTTCCCGGGCGACTCTTCCAGCTCGGCGAGCAGCGGGCAACATCCGCTGCACAAACCGCACTCGATGCACCTCTCCGCCAACTCTTTGACCTTGTTCTCCATCCTGTTTCCGCCCTTCCCGGCTGCCGCGCGCGGCCGCCCTTATCAGTGTTGGGGCGACGGCGGCGAAGTGGCCTCCAGGCCTATCTCGTTCAGTACCCTGATCGTGTTCACGGGCAGCATGACCGTTTCGTCGTACCGGGCCGCCAGTTCGAGGCTCCGCACCACCGGAATCATGCCCGCCAGGTCGACCGGGATGTCGACATCAGGCACCATCTCCACATAGCCGAACGGGATTCCCCTGTCGCGGGCCTTGCCGAGCGCCACATCCAGCGCCGTTATCCCGTCCAGGTTGTAAAACACCTTGTCAAACTCGAACGGGGTATTGTAGGTATAACCGATGATCGAAAAACCGCCTTCCTGACAAGCGCCCTCGACAAGCGAAGCGCCCACCTGCTCGCCCTTGAACCTGGCCGCCGCCATTCCGGCCTCGCTCAGCGCCAGCCGCGTCATCTTCGCGACCGCATCGCGGACGATGACGGGCTGCAGGGTTGGGAGATCGCCGCCGATGATCAGCATACCGTCGGCCAGCCGGTCATTGTTGCCGTTTTTCAGCACATAATCGGCGGCATACTGCATGCACTCGTCAAAAGAGCCGCCCTTATCGCAGAACACCTCCACGATCTTTTTACGATCGGAAACGCCGGCCAGGAAGCGCTCGAGATACTCCCGGTCGCCGCCCTGGTTGTAGCAAATCCGCACGTCGCCGCAGTCGGCGGCGATGCAGGCGTTGATAGCATCGAGCACACAGCCTTCGTAAAGGTCTTTCGCTTCCTCAGGCGTAAGAATCCCGCCCCGGTCGGTCGTGAGCCGCGTTTTGGTCACGCCGGCCTTCGGCACCTTGGTGAAAAGAATAATCGTGTTTCTCATTACTGTTACCTCCTGGTCAAGTTAATTCTGCGACAAAATCTGCGTAAACGCCCCGGATACTTCCGGGGCGCCCCCCGGATCCTTCTCTCCCCGCAGCAGGACAAGGTCCTGCGGGGCGTTGAGATTGAAAAACATATTGGCAGGCAATCCCGCAGCGTCGAGTTCCTCCCCGGTCACCGCGAGCACCTTTACCGCCGGATAAAAGCGGAACACCTTCCTTACACCGTCCCGCAAGCACTGCTCGATCGGTCCGGCGCAGGCCCGGGAATACACCGCGCACAGCGGCTCCCAATCCTCGCCCGTCCGCGGCACCACCGCGTCGTGGCCATCCTTGCGGCTCAGCAGGTAGGCCGCCAGCCTTGCCGTGAAATACGGCATATCGGCGGCAACCGCGAACACATCATCGTACCGTGCCGCCAGCAGGCCGGCATACAGGCCGCCGAGCGGCCCCATGTCGGGAAAAATATCGGGCACCTCCCGGACGTCCGGCAGACCGTACTTGGCCGTGGCGTTACTGGCGATGATAATATCGTCCGTCACTTCGCGGAGCTCTTTCACCGTCCGCTCGATAAGCGTCTCATTCTCGACCACCAGCAGCGTCTTGTCCCGACCCATCCGCGAACTCCGTCCGCCGGCGAGGATTATGCCGCTAACCGCCATCGCAATCACCTCCCCAGCCGGTGCCTACAGCCCAAAGACATCGCCGACAATCAGCACCGAAACATCCTGTCCGGCATGCATCCGGCCGCTGCCGGCCGGCACATCGATATACGCGTTGCAGTTGACCAGCGACTTCAATACGCCGTTCGACTGCTCGCCGGTCAGTGCCACATAGTTCGTCCCCTCCGTCACGTGGAAACGGCCGCGCAGAAAGCGCCGTTGGGGACTCGGCTTGGTGAAGTCTTCGTCCAGCACCGCCCCCAGCCTGGCGGGCAGATGGCTGGTCAGCCCCATCTTCTTCTTGATCAGCGGCACGACTATCAGCTCGAACGTTATCAGCGCCGCGGCCGGGTTGCCGGACAGGCAGATAATGAACTTGTTGTTGTACTCGGCGGCTACTGCCGGCGAGCCGGGCTTCATGTCCACCCCGCGGTAAATCATGTTGACGCCTAGCCGGGCGAGCGCGTCGGGCACCACATCATAGTCGCCCACCGAGACCCCGCCGGTCGTAAGCACAATATCGGCATCCGCCAGCCCCAGTGAGATAATATCGGCAATCGAATCCAGTTCGTCGGGCACGTTGCCGAGAGCGGTGATCTGCGCCCCCAGTTTCAGACAGGCCGCCACCAGACTTGGCAGGTTGCTGTTGTAAATCTTTCCCGGCCGCAGCGGCTGGGAAGAATCCACCAGCTCGTCGCCCGTGCTGATGACCGCGATTTTTACCTTGTTATACACCGTCACCTCGGCGAATCCGAGGGCGGCGATCAGACCCACCAGAGCGGGCGAAACCTGTGTGCCGGGCGTGGCGATCACCTCGCCCGCCTTAACGTCCTCCCCGGCCCGGACGATGTTGCTGCCCGGCTTGAGCGGGTAGAAAAGCTTGCAAATATTCGCCGCCCGCGTAACATCTTCAAATTTTATCACCGCGTCGGCCCCCGCCGGGATCGGCGTCCCCGTCATCACCTTGATGGCCGTTTTCGCCGTCACCTTCCGCCTGGCCGTGTGGCCGGCCGCCACTTCCTCGATCACCTCGAGAACGACCGGTTCGGCTTCAGAAGCCTTGGCGATATCCTGCGCCCTCACCGCGTAACCGTCGAGCGGCGACCTATCGAACGGCGGCAAATTGATCGGCGCCTTGATTTCGCGGCTCAAAACCCGGCCGACGGCATCGAACAACGGGATCTGGCACTCCTTCACCGGACACGCCATCGTCAGCAGCAAACCCTGAGCTTCTTCCAGTGCCACGTTCCTTTTCATCATATCTACGTCCCCTCTATGCGCCTGTGCCAAACGAACATTGCGGGTAGCGGCAGACCTCGCACTCCAGGCACAGCCCGCCCATCCCCAGCTTGGCGATCATCGCCCGGGTGACTGTCTCGCCGGCAAGAACCTGCGTCAGCACCAGATCGAAAACCGTCGTCTTGTGATACATCACGCAGCCCGGCAATCCCAAAATCGGCACCTGGCCCATATAGGCGACCATCAACATCGCTCCCGGCAGCACGGGGGCCCCATATGTCACGATATCCGCGCCCGCCGCCCTGATGGCGGTCGGCGTCACATCGTCGGGGTCGACCGACATCCCCCCGGTCGTCAGGATCATCTCGGCGCCGCCCGCCAGCAGCTTCTTTATCGCCGCGGAAATCCGCTCCACATCGTCAGGCACGATGATATGCTCGATCACCCGGCAGCCGAACGCTTCGACCTTCTCCCTGACCACCGGCCCGAACTTATCCTCGATCCGCCCGTGGTAAACCTCGCTGCCGGTGGTGATAACCCCCACCTTATAAGAGTGGAACGGCTTTATCGCGATAACGCCGCCAGCCGGCGCTATCGCCTCCGCCTGCGCCAGCTTCTCCTCCGCAATAACCAGCGGGATAACCCTTACCCCGGCCACAGCCATGCCCTTCTTCACCGGCCTGGCGTTGCTGATCGTCGCTGCCGCGATCTCCTCCAGCATATTGATCTGCAGCAGGCGGTTCTCGTCAATGACACACAGCCCGTCGGTTTCGGCGACAAGCTTCACCTTGCCCTCGCTAGGCTCGGTAAGGGAAAGCCCCTGCCCCTGCAGCGTCCTGGCTATCCTCAGCCCAGCGTCGTTCTCGTGTACGAACCCCTTCCTGAGCTCCCAGACATACAAGTGCTCCTTGCCCAGCTTCAGCAGCTCGGGAACATCCTGCGCAGAAACGATATGGCCTTTCTTGAACGCCGGCCCCTTGGCCTCGCCGGGCACGATCCTGGTTATATCGTGGCAAAGAACGCTACCTACCGCATCTTCAACTTTAATCATCTGCATCTGCACCATCTCCTTCAAAGGCTCGTTATCATGCGGTTTCCTGCCGGTTGCCGGGCGGCGGCAAAATGACCCGCGCCCCGCCATCCGGGTTATACATATATAAGCACTTGCAATAACCGTGCCATCGCCGGCAACCTTGCCAAAGGTGCGCCGCCCCAATAGCGTCCGCACCAAAAAAACGGAGGAAACCGCGCGTTTTTTCATTTTGACACACGCTTTCCCAAAAAAGAACTCCAATCCCTTCCAGCGACCGATATGCCGCGAACAAGCAAAAAGGCCGCCCCGGTCAATCGGGCCAGCCTCACATCCTCGTCTATGTCTTCGCGGCAATACCGCGCCCCAGCGAATACGTCCCCCCCAGCACGTTGCCGACGCCGTAGTAATTCCTGTCAGTCGGGCTGCACACCAGCGGTTTTACCTTCGCCAGGTCCGGCAGACCGTTCTCGCCGAGTACCGCCGCATCGGCCTTCGCATCGGCGATCCTGCCGACGAAAAGGGTGTGGCTGCCCAGCTCGACAGCCTCCACCACCGTGCACTCCAGCACCAGGGGAAACTCCGCGACATAAGGAGCGTCCACCAGCTCACTGCCGACCGCCGTCAGCCCCGTCACCGCAAACTTATCCACGTCCCGCCCGGAAACCAGACCGCAGTAATCCGCCTCCGCCGCGTAACGCTCCGACGGGATGTTGACCGTGAAAGCGCCGCGCGCGGCGATACTGACATGCGTCAACCGCGACTTGCGCACCGCCACCGCCACGCAGGGCGGCTCAGAGCAACACACCCCGCACCAGGCCGCGGTCATCAGACAGGGCGAGCCGTCCTCGCCATAACTGCCGATCACCCACACCGGCAACGGCATCGCCGGCGCCAGCGCCCCCAGAGACTTCTTCATCGCCTCACCGCCTTCCCCTTAGCCCAGCCACTGGTACATCACAAAAACGTCCACGAATCCCTGCTCCTGATGCGCAAAAGCCTTGGGCAGCCTGCCGGCGACCGTGAAACCGCACTTTCGCCACAGCTCCACCGCCACCGTGTTCGTGGATACGACGAAATTAAACTGCATCGCTTTGAACCCCAGCGCCCGAGCCTCCTTCAGCGAGTGTTCGCACATCGCTCGGCCGATTCCCCGGCCGCGGGCCGCCGAACTGACGGCGTAGCCCGCATTGCCGACATGCGCGCCAAGACCGGGCTGATTGGGTTTTAGAAAATATGTCCCCGCCACCAGCCCGTCCGCCACAGCGACATATGTAGCGAGCGGCAGCTCCATCCAGATGCGGAAGCCTTCCTGCTCAGAGGTATCGGGCGAAAAAGAATACGTATCCCCCCGCGCAAAAACCTCCTTGAGGATCGGCCAGATTTCGCCGAAGTCCGCGGCCTCCGCCCGTCTTATCGCCATCATAAAAACCAGCCCCTTTCCTGCGCCGCGCTCTACCCCAACTCTTCGTGAAATTCCCGGCCGATCGCCTGCCGGAGTTGCTGGAAAGCGGCGTCGGAGCGGCTCCGCGGCCGCGGCAGGTCGACGGCAAACTCTTTCCTCACCGTTCCCGGCCGTTCCGACATCACCACCACCCGGTCGCCGAGGTACACGGCCTCCTCAATATCATGAGTCACCATAATCATCGTCGTCCTGTTGTCGCGCCAGATCTCCAGCAACTCGTGCTGCATCCTCAGGCGCGTCAGCGCGTCCAGCGCACCGAACGGCTCGTCCAGCAGCAGGATTTCCGGCCGGTTGACCAGCGCCCTGGCGATCGCCGCCCGCTGCGCCATCCCGCCCGACAGCTCCCCGGGGTAAGCCTGCGCAAACCCGACCAGCCCCACCTTCTCGAGGTGGGCGGTGACAATTGCCGCTTTCTCCTCCCGGCTGCCCTTCTGCAGCGCGAAAGCCACATTCTCCGCCACCGTCAGCCACGGCAGCAGCCGCGGTTCCTGGAACACGATCCCCCGGTCGAGGCCGGCGCCGGCGACCCGCCGCCCGCGTACCGCGACCGTTCCCCCGTAATCTGCGTCAAGTCCGGCGATTATCCGCAGCAGCGTACTCTTCCCGCAGCCGCTCGCGCCGACGATGCTGACGAACTCGTGGCCGCCCACGCGGAGGTCGATGCCCTCAAGCGCGGCCACGTCGCCGCCGCGTGTCTTATATATCTTCCCCAGGCCGGCGACGACCAGCAGGTCGTCATCTATTCCCCGGTAAAGGAGGTTCTCCATCTGACAATCCTCTCTTCCAGCGCGCGCAGCACGCCGTCCATCGCCTTGCCCACCACGCCGATCGCCAGCATCCCCACCAGCACCCGGTCGGTCTGCGCCAGCGCCCGCGCGTCGGTGAGCATGTAGCCAACGCCGGTCATCCCGGCCGACAGCTCCGCGGCCACCACACACATCCAGGCGTAGCCCAGTCCGATGCGCAGCCCGGCGGCAATGAACGGCAGCGCCCCCGGAATAACGACCTTGGCGATAAACTTGCCCTTCGGCACCTCCAACGCCCTGGCCAGCTCCAAAAACTTATGATCCGTCTGACGGACACCGTCAAGCACATTGACGAAGATCGGGAAAAAGGCGCCCAGCGTGATAATGAAAACCTTCGACCCCTCTTCGATGCCGAACCAGAGGATCGCCAGCGGCAGCCAGGCAATCGGCGGGATGGGGCGGATAAGCTGGATGACGCCGTCGGCAAGTTCGAACAGCAGCGGAAAAATGCCCAGCGCCAGGCCCAGGCCCACCCCCAGTACGGCGGCCAGCGCGAAGCCTTCGAGCACCCGAACGATGCTCGCCCCCAGATGGACGGCCAGTTCGCCGCTGCCAGCCATCGCCAGCAAAGCCTCGAGTACCTGCCCCGGTGGGGGCAGCAAAATCGGTTTGACCAGACCGGCGGTGGTAACCGCCTGCCATATCGCCAGCAAGACGGCCGGAGCCGCCAGCTTCTTCCACCCCGGCAGGCCGGCCGCCAAATTGTCCCTATACGTTGCCGCGATCTTAAGCGCCATCTCCATCGTTGTTATCTCTCCCGCATCACTTCCGGCGGACGAAAGCCTCGACATCCACCGGATTTTTCAGCAAACCGCCTTTGCGCATAAACGCTTCGGTATCCTTCATATCGGCCACGAACCGATCGGTGATCTTATCGTCGTAATTGAACTTGCCGACAACCTTCGCCAGCAGCGTCTCCGGCATCCTTATATCCTCAAGCAGCAGCTTCTTGCCTTCCTCGGGATGCTGCCTCAGGTACTCGCTGCCCCGCCGGAACGCCTTCAGCACCGCGTCGACCGCCGCCGGATGCTTATCAAGCATCTCGCCGCTCGCCATCAGCACGGCATATGCCTCGTAGATTCCCGTCCCGTCGGCCAGCACCCTGATTTCGCCGGCCTCGCCCAGGCGAGTCAGCAACGGGTCCCACATCACGCCGGCGTCCACGTCGCCGCGCACCAGCGCTGTCGCCAGATCGTCCATCGACATATGGATAAACTGGATATCGTTCATAGCCAGTCCGTTCTTTTCCAGCAGCAGGTGCAGCAGCTTCTGCCCGTACGCCGCCTTGGTCGTCGCCACCTTCTTGCCTTTCAGGGCGGCTATGCCGGTAACAGGGGAATCCCTCTTGACCACCAGCGCCAGCGTCTTGGGTCCCGACGAAGCGACCGCCGCGATCCGATAGTCGGTGCCGGCGGCCCGGCCAATGAAGGCCGGGAAATCGCCCATGACCCCGAAATCGAGATGGCCGGCCGCGAAAGCCTCGCTCACCATCGGCCCCAGGGCGAACGGCTGCCACTTCAGTTTATAGCCCGCTTTGTTCAGTTCCTCGTCGAGTAAGCCCTTCTTCTTCGCCACCCACATATGGGCGTAATGCGGCAGGGGCACGATCCCGATGCGGATCTCCTTACCGGCCGGCTCCGCGCCCGGAGTCTGAGTCGAGCTCTTGCCGCCGCAGCCGCTGATCGCCAGCGCGGCCAACAGCAGGGCTACGATTGCCGACCTCATCCGCATTTGCCAAAACTCCCCTGGCAGCTGCTGCCGCCGCCGGCGGTGCAGGCGAAACAGTGGTCGCCCGCCTGGATGGGCAGCCCCACCAGCTCGCTGGCGCTCACTTCGCCGATCTTGCCCGCCGTCGCCGGGACGCCGAGCGCCTGGTTGAAGTCGCAGTCGAACAGCCTTCCCTGCCAGTCCACGCTTATCTGGCTGCGGCACATCACCTGCGCCAGATTGCGCGCGTGCGAGCTATCGTCAAGCAGCTTGAGATAGCCCGCCAACTGGCCTTGGCCCTCCAAATCGCTGCGAAAACGGCCGATCGGCATATTCGCGATCGTAAACAGGCTATCGAACTTTATCCCGAAAGTTTCGCCCAGATTCTTCTTATAATCGGCCTCCAGCCCGGCCTGCGGTCCCGGCAGGAACGCGCCGCCGGGATTGTACACCAGATGCAGCTTATGCCGCCCAGTGCCGAAACCGAGCGCATTCAGCCGCCGCAGCACCCTGACGTTCTTCTCATACACGCCCTCGCCCCGCTGGGCGGCCACATTATCCTCCAGATAACAGGGCATTGACGACACGATCTCCACTCCCTGACCGGCAAAAAACTCCGGCAGGTGCGTCTTCCCCGCCTCTTCCAGAATCGCCAGATTAGAGCGCACGATAATGCGCTTCACGTTCTTAAGGCGGCGCAACTCACCGATGAAATACGCCAAATTCTCATTCGCCTCCGGCGCCCCGCCGGTGATATCCACATCGATCTCCCCGGCACCCCTGACGAACCGCAGGCAATCGTCCACGACCTCCCGGCTCATCGTCTCCCGGCGGTCCGGCCCCGCCTCCAGGTGGCAGTGGTGGCACCGCAGATTGCACACATACCCCATATTGACCTGCAAAACTTTAAGGCTATCCCTGACCAGCGGCTGTCTTGCTTCATCGACAAATTCCTGAAAACTGCGCATCGTCGCTCCACTCCTTCAGCATCTTTATCCGCATCGGCCGCCTGGCCGCTACCTTCCCCCGAACATCGCCGACGGGCCTTCGAGCGTCTCCCAGCCGGCTTCCTCCTGCAGCGCCCGCGCCTGCTCCACCGTCCAGCCCCGTACCGTGGCCTCGCTTGTGTCGCGCGGATTGGCCCCCCGTTCCGCCCAGAACAGGTTGGCCCCGGCCATGGCGCCCATACCGTTGGGCTCGTGGGTGCCGAACCCGATGGTCTCGTAGCCGCTTGCCAGCCTGACTGCCGCCAGGATATGCGCCATCCGGCCGTAACTCACCGACCCGTGGTCGGTGAGCGGCAGGCCGGGGATGTTGATCCGCCGGCAGGCGGCGCTGTTCACCGGCTTCAGCTCCCTGGTCGTCACCGTCGTCGCCACCAGCTCCTCGACCGTGTGCTCCGGTCCCACCGGCCCCACGCTCGTCCCCAGCAGCAGCCCCGCCTTTTGCGCGGCCTGGATGGTGCGGACCCTCATCCGCGGTTCGATCGCCGTCACCTTGCCCTCGCCGAGGCGCACGCAGTGGTATATGCCGGCGAACCCGGCCTTCTTCAGCGCCCTGGCCCCCTCCTCGTCGAAATCGTCCACATTGGCAATTAGCGGCATCTCCGGCTTCAGGGCGGCGCGCACATCCCTGGCGATCCTGAGGTAATCCGGCAGGGCGACGGCGGCGGTCGCCATCAGGTAAACAGCGTTGGCCCCGGCCGCCTCCAGCCCCAGGCAGGTCTCGACAATCTCCGCCACGGGGTGGACCTTGGGAGCGGGAAAAACACTATGCTTCGCGGCAAACGAGCAATACTCGCAGTTCTTCGGGCACGGGCCGACGTCGATGCCGACCTGGCCGTGCACCTCCGCCTTACCCTTGGCCGACGCCTCGCTCATCTTCCGCGAAGCATACTGCATCAGAAAAGCCTCTTCCGACAGCCAATCGACGCCGAGCAGCTTCCTGATCTCCGCCGGGGTGATCTCGCCGCCGTCGAGGGCTTTATAAACTATCCTTGTAACAATTTTATCCATAATCATCGTTCTCCCGTCTTGTCAGTCGCCCTGCACCGGCCGCTCCTCCGGAGGCGCGAACCTGAACTGGGGCTCCTTCTCCCGCAGCTCGCGGGCCTCATTCCCGGTCATCGCCTCGAACCACACCCCTTCCACCCTGCGGCCGGAAAAGGTCGGTCCGAAGCGGACGGCGATCTCCTCATCCCAATCGTAGATCTCCTGCAACGACGGCTCCAGGACGCGGAGCCTCAACTGCCCGTACGAATAACGGGTATGCTCCAGCGCCAGCAGCCTCATCAGCTCGGGAATGCTGTACTCCACCACCCCGGCCGACTTCCCGGCCCAGATAATCTCGAACACCGCCCTGGTATGTTTGCCCTTGTACTGGATACCCTTCACCAACTGGTATTCGGTATCGCCGGGCGCGATGGCGGCGATCAGCGCCAGTACCGGCGCGGCAAACTGAAAAACAATTTCCCCGCCGCCGAAACCGATCGACTGGAACCATTGCGTCCTGGTCAGCGTTCCCGCCTGCCCGTCGTGCAGCCACACGCCCTTCTTTACCAGCTTCTCAACCTCGCCAGTCAGAAAAGCATAAGGATCGTCGCTCCCGCCCCCGCAAAGCGTCAGGAAATCGCCTGTTTTCATCGCGTAAGCAGTCCGCGTCGCGTCAGGCTTGCCACTGGCGTGGATAAGCGCAATCGCCGCGGTCAGTATCTTCTGCTGAAGCTCGGAAAGAGGATCGCGGCGACCGGTCAGGCCCGCCGCTCTGAGCAGCTGATTGGGCCTCACTTCCTGTCCTCCCGGACGGAGAACGGCGTCGGCAAGCTTCTCGGCCGCCAGCTCCGTCTGTTGCCTCCTGAGACTTATCTCCATCTCCTCACCTCACACCCATTATATAGCAGCAAAGCCGACGATTGCAACTCGAAATTGATTTGCAATCGTCGGCCCAATCACCCGTGGCTCTATTTTGCACTTGGGGTTTTTCCGCTACTCCTTCTTCCCGTCGGCTATCGTCAGCTTCTTCAGCCGGTAAGCCTTGAACCGCTGGTAATAGGAATCGTGGGTATAGATAGCCGCCAGCGGGTTATGTCCCAGCACCCGGTCCTTCACCGCCAGCACGCTCACCATCGCCTTCGAATACTTGATGAACAGCGAATCGTGACCAACGCACAGCCCCAGCAGGATATTAAAATCGGTGCCGGCCGCGTTGAGCACCTCCGCCTGAGCGATCGGGTTGCACATCGTCTCGTACTCGCCGATCATCACCTGCTCCGACGGCTTGATATCGATCTTCCCCTTATTCACGCCGCCGACCTTGCAAATCACCGACACGACCTCCAGGCCGTGTGTCTCGAAAATCTTGCTGACCACCGCCGCTTCCTGGTGCAGTCCGGCGCAGAACGCCAGCCCCAGACGCTTGTAACCCATCTTGTGGGAAAACTCGATTATCTCCTGAATCCTCGGCTTCACCGGGTAAAGATAAGGGGGGTTGGCATCCCGGTCGATATAACACTCCGCTTCCTGCACACTAGCCTGGCGGGCAAACTCGCGGATATCGGACTTATCGTACTCCGCCGCCGCCTTGGCGAGCGCCTCCCCGTACAAAACGGTGGAACAAAACACGGGGCTGTGGCCGCCGGGTTTGCGGCACACCTTGTTAGGCACCTTGCAGGCCGCACACTTTCCTTTGCTCATAATCGTTACCTCCTCACGGATTCTCCGCTTTAATATTGCATCGAATAATAATTTCCCCGGCGCCTGCGCATAATCCTCCATCCCCCGCCCCGATCGGGGAGTGTATGCATGTCCCTTTGCAGGCAGCGCCTTTCCCTGTATAATAAATAGCGAACCTGCGGCACCGGCCGCCGTTCGGAAACCACGGAAGGTGTGCGGCGATGGAACCAAAAACGACAACAAGCCGCGGCGCGGCAGGCGCGCCGCTCAATACCGGCAACAACTGGGGCATCTGGCTCAGACTTACCCGCCCCCACACCCTCACCGCGTCCTTCGTCCCCGTGGCCATCGGCAGCGCCTTTGCGCTCCCCCACGGGCAAAGCCGGTTTTCCCTCTTCCTTGCCATGCTGCTGGCGAGCATGCTTCTCCAGGCCGCCACCAACATGTACAACGAATACTACGACTACCGGCGCGGCCTGGATAACGCCACATCGGTCGGCATAAGCGGCACGCTCGTCCGCGAAGGCGTCGCACCGGACACCGTCCTGACGCTGGCCCGGCTGACGGTAGCGACCGCCTTCCTCCTCGGCCTGTATCTCTGCCAGCAGACGAGCTGGTGGCTCCTACCGGTCGGCCTGGCCGGCGCGGCGGTAGGCTACTTCTACTCCGGCGGACCTTACCCGCTGTCCGCCACCCCTTTCGGCGAAATCTTCTCCGGCGGCACCATGGGGATTGTCATCATCGTCGTCGCCTTCTTTATCCAGACAGGCTTCATCTCCGCCGCCGCCGTCCTCGTGTCCGTCCCCATCGCCATCCTGATCGGCGCCATCCTGCTGTCCAACAACATCCGCGACCTCGACGGCGACAAACTCCACGGCCGGCGCACGCTGGCCATCCTCATCGGCCGCGGACCAGCCACCGCCCTACTGGCGGCCATGTTCACCCTCGCCGACCTCTGGGCCGTCGTCCTCTGGCTCGCCGGCATCGTCGGCCCCTGGGCGCTGCTCGCGCTCGCCAGCCTGCCGAAACAGCTTCAGGCCGCGAGAGGCTTCGCCCGCGGCGGCGTCACCCCCGCGGAGCTCATGCCCGCCATGGTCGCCACCGCCCAGACCAACACCCTGTTCGGCCTCCTGTTCGCCGCCGGGCTACTCGTCCAACACCTGCTCGCCCGGTAACGCCGTGCTCTTCCAGTCGCCGGCGGCGAAATAATACATTATCCCGGTTAGCGCCATTGCCGGGTAAGTCGCGCCAATTGTCGCCATGCACAGCGGCGCCTCCCGCAGCAGCAGGAAGGCGACCACCCCCGCCGCCCACACCGCGGCCGCCCGCGTGTTGACGCCGCCGCCGTACCAGTACCGTCCGTTCTTGTCGTCGATGGCCGCGACATCGTACCGCCTGCGGTTCACCAGGTAATAGTCCGTAATCACGATCGCGAACACCGGCCCGAACACCATGCCGATATATTCGAGGAACAGGATGAACGCGTGCAGGAAGCCGCCCGTGAAAAGCGGCACGGCGGTTACCGCCGCCGCGGCCAGCGTCACCGCCCACAGGGCCGGGATGGCCTTCACCCGCGCCGTCATATTCGTAAGGGAAATCCCGGCCGCCATCAGATTTATCGCGTTGGCCGTTGTGCTGGTAATGATGATAACCAGGAACGCCACCAGCCCCAGCCCCAGTTTGCTCACCACCGTGCTGGGGTCGGCGTTGTTCGGGTCGTAGCTCCCCGTCGCGAGTGCCGCCCCGATCGTTACCACCGTGCCGGTCAGCGCGAACCAAAACAACCCGACATTCGCTCCCAGCATCGGCACCCAGGTCGCCGATGTTTTTGTTTTGCAATAACGGGTGAACTCAGCGATCGCCGGCACCCAGCCCAGGCTGAACGCCGCCATTATGTCCACGGCCGCCCCGAAAGGCAGCTCCTTGCCGGCCGGCGGCCGCCAGGCGACGATCTGGCTGAGCGACACCTGCTGAAAAACCACGACCGTCTCCCACGCCGCCAGCAGCACCACCAGCGCCACGCCGACCCGCTCCACGATCTTCACCGAATTGTGGCCGGCGGCGATCGAAACGAGGTGCAGCACGCTCATGAGCGCGATTCCCGCCAGCATCGTCGTTTCGCCCCCCGGCTCGCCGAGCGCCGACCAGCCCCACAGCTCCTTCAGCACGAAACTCACCGAAACCGCCGCGATATACGTGTTGACCGCCGTCCAGCCGATGAACTGCGTCGTATTCAGCAGCGACGGCAGCATACTGCCCCTGATGCCGAACGCGAACCGCGTAATCGCCATCGTCGACACCCCGGCCCGGAAGCCGATCAGCCCCACCAGCGCCATCACGGCATAGGCGACGGGATTCGCCAGCGCCGTCACATACAGGGCCGGCATAAAACAGGCGGCGGCAACCACCCCGCCCACATACCACGTACCGTTGTTCGCGTTCGCCCCGACCCACGTGGCAAACATATCCCCCGCGCCGATATTGCGGTCCGCCGCCGGCACAGGCTCGACCGCGGCATACTCCTTTGCCGGCGAAGCGCCGATTGCTTTGTCGGCTTCGCCTTCGCGGCCGGTCATCCGATTATCTCCATCTCCGTCTCGGCCGGCCGCCGTTTCACGATAACCCGGCCGCCGCGGATGGAATAGAGCACACAGGCCAGGCTGCGGATCGCCGCAAATTCATCCGCGGCGTCGAGAATAAGCAGATTCGCCGGCTTGCCGGGCTCGATGCCGTAAACGCCGTCCACGCCGAGCACCCGCGCGCCGTTGTCGGTCACCAGATCGAGCGAGCGGACGATCTCCCCGTAGCCCATCATCTGGCAGACATGCAGGCACATATCCAGCTCCCTGAGCGGGTTGCCGGTCCCCAGGGGATACCACGGGTCCATGATCGAATCCTGGGCGACGGCCACATTGATGCCGCTCGCCGCCAGCTCCCTCACCCGCGTTATGCCGCGGCGCTTCGGGAAGGTATCGAACCGTCCCTGCAAGTGGATGTTCTCCGTCGGGCAGGCGACGATGCTGACGCCGGAAAGCTTGAGCAGCCGGAACAACTTGTGCGCGTAAGCGTTATCGTAGGAATGCATCGCCGTCGTGTGGCTGGCGGTCACCCGCGCCCCCATGCCCAGACGATGGGCCTCGGCCGCCACCGTCTCCAGGAAGCGCGAGGCCGGGTCGTCGGTCTCGTCGCAATGGATATCGACCAGCCGGCCGTGCTCGGCGGCGAGGGCCAGCGCGAACTTCACCGACTCCACCCCGTACTCGCGGGTAAACTCATAGTGGGGAATGGCGCCGACGGCGTCCGCCCCCAGCCGCACCGCCTCGGCCAGCAGCTCGCGCCCCTGCGGGAATGACAGTATCCCCTCCTGGGGAAAAGCGACCAACTGCAGCTCGACGAGCCCCCTGACCTCCTCTTTTACCTCCAGCAAAGCCTTGAGGGCCGTCAGCGCCGGGTCGGTCGTATCAACATGGCTGCGGACGAACTGCACCCCATGGGAAACCTGCAGCCCGATAGCCTTTTTCGCCCTCGTCTTCACATCCTCGACCGTAACCGCCTTCTTGCGCTCCGCCCACAGCTCGATTCCCTCGAACAGCGTGCCGCTCTCGTTCCAGCGCGGCTCGCCGGCGGTGAACACGCAATCGAGGTGGATATGAGGCTCCACATACGGCGGGATTGCCAGCCTGCCGGCCGCGTCGATCACCTCTTCTCCGTCGCCGTCCACCTGCGGCGCCACCGCCACGAACATCCCGTCCCGGATGAGGAGCTGCCACAACCCCTCTTTACCCCTCAGCCTGGCATTCTTTACAAGCATAATACCCTCCCGAACACAATTCTGCCTGCCACCCGTTCCGCAGCTTACAGCCCAATAGTGACTAATTACGACATATACGACATATTGGAAATCATCTCCTTCCCGCCGCTCGCACCCGTTCTTCCATGCCGCCCACCCGGCCGGGAACCCATAAGCCGGCAAAAAAATCTTGACGCGACCGCTGAAACCGATAAATAATAAGGTCGAAATGACGCAAACATTCGGCCAAGCGCTCACAATCGCCGGCAAGCCGGCGAAAGAGCAACGACAGCCGGAAAGCAGGACACCCATGCCGCAGAAAACCGACAACTTCCGGCCGTGGCTGGTGCTCGCGGCAGCCACCGGAATCAACCTCATGCTGGGGATCCAGTATTCCTGGAGCGTCATCAAAAAAGCGCTTGTCACCGACTGGCACTGGACGCACGTAGAAGCCTCCCTGCCTTACACCTTCTACACTGCGATCTTCGCCCTCTCCTCAGTCATCGGCGGCAATCTGCAGGATAAATACGGCCCGCGCCGGATAGCCTCCGTCGCCGGCCTGCTGCTGGGCGGTGGGCTCATGGCCTGCAGCCTTTCCACCGACCCGTTGGCTGTAATGATATCCTACGGCATCGCCGGCGCCGGCTCGGGGCTGTCGCTGGCGACGTCGGTGCCGACCTGCGTCAAATGCTGTCCCCCCGGCAAACGGGGCCTCATCACCGGCATCGTCATGGGCGGCGCCGGCATAGCCCCAGCCTACTTTTCGCCGCTGGCCACCTGGCTGCTTGGCCGTTACGGCATCTCCCACACCTTCTTCCTTCTCGGCGCCGGCATCTTCACCGTCATAATAATCATGGCCCAATTTCTCAAGGTCCCCGCCGCCGAAACTCGGCCCCCCCGGACGGCGGAGACCTCCCGTGCGGCGGCATCGCGTCGCCAGACGGAAATCGCCTGGCGGGAGATGCTGAAGCTACCGGTATTCTACAAGCTATGGCTGGCGTATTTCTTCATGAGTTCCGGAGGATTGATGGTCATCGGCCATATCGCCACCATCGCCACCGCCCAGGCCAACTGGGAAAACGGCTTCTACCTCGTCATGCTGCTGGCGGTCTTCAACACCGGCGGCCGGATAACGGGCGGGCACCTGTCCGACAGGTTCGGCCGGCTGCCGACCCTGCGGGCGGTATTTCTGATCGTGGCCGTCAACCTTTTGCTGTTCTCGACCTACACCACCCCGCTGCTGCTGTCCGCCGGCGCCGCGCTCACCGGGATATGCTACGGAGCAGGCGCCTCCCTCGTCGCGCTCATCACCGCCGAATACTTCGGGCTGAAGAACCTCGGCGCCAACTACGGCATAATACTCACCTCCTGGGGCGCCGCCGGGGTGCTGGGCCCCATTCTGGGCGGCCGGGCAGCCGACCTGACAGGTCAATACACCGTCGCCTACCTTGTCTCGGCAGCGCTGCTCCTCCTCGCCTTCCTGCTTGCATTCACGATTAAACCGCCCTCATCCTCCCAAACCCCGGCCAGATTCTAGCTTCGCCCCCCGGCATACAACATAAATCCAACTAAGTGTAGAAGAAAAAATCATTTCCGCGTTATATAATCAGAAAGGCCTTATCATTTTGCTGACATAGCGGACAAACATCGTCGGAGGATGACACACCGTGGACCTTAACAAAAGCAGGGAAGTACTGGACCAGATGTTCGAAGGCGTCTACATCGTCGACAAAGACAGGACCATCCTCTACTGGAATGCCTCAGCCGAAGCGCTGACAGGCTACCCCGCCGCCCAGGTAACCGGCAGACGGTGCGACGACAATCTCCTGCTGCACGTCGACGACAAAGGCAAAATCCTCTGCAACAACAGCTGTCCGTTGACCTTCGCGCTGCAGGAAGGCAAGGTTAAAGAGGCGGCCGTCTACCTGCGCCACGCGCAGGGGCATCGGGTGCCGGTCACCGTCCGCGCCATCCCGCTCAGGGACGAAACCGGCCTTGTCAACTCCACCATGGAAGTGTTCACCCGCAGCGGCAGCGTCACCAGCACCGAACAACTCAAAGACCTGGCCCAGAAAGCCTTCGTCGATTCCCTCACCGGCATCCCCAACAGGCAGTACATCGAAAGCAAGCTGGAAAACCTGCTCGCCGGCGAAGTTTCCGGCGAAAACTCCACCCTCGGCCTCATGTTCCTGGAACTGGCCAACCTGAAGGAAATAAACGACGATTATGGAATGATAACCGCCAACACCGCAATAAAGGTTGCTGCCCGGACAATCGTCGAAAACCTCCCCCCAGGGGATCTGGCGGCCCGCTGGTACGGCGGCCGTTTCCTCATCGTCTCCCGCATGGACACGAAATCCGTCCTGCTCAACTGGGCCAACAAAATCAAGGTCCTCATCCAACAGTCGGTCATCGAAAAGAATGATAATATCCCCCTTAAGGTATGCGTCGGCGGCGTGTTCGCAAAAAAGGGCGACAACGCCAACCTCGTCTACCAGGTGCTGGAAGCTACCCTGAAAAGCAGCGTCACAGCCACCGCCAACATCAACATAAAAGCCGAAGCCTTCTGAACAGTCGCCCCACAACGGCAAAAACCCGCGCTTACCGCGCGGGCTTTATTTATATAACCTGTTTCATCTAAACTTTTGACGCCTCACCGCTGCTTGACGGGCAGCTTGACGGTAAAAGTTGCCCCCGAGCTGCCGTCGCTTGCGACCGAAATATCGCCGTGATGCTTGTTGACGATGATATCGTAGGAAATGCTGAGACCGAGGCCGGTGCCCTGACCGACCGGCTTGGTCGTGAAGAACGGGTTGAAAATGTCTGAGCGGATCTCTTCGGGTATGCCCGGTCCGTTGTCCTCGATATCGCAATACACATACTCGTCGTCGCGGTAAGTGCGGATCTTTATCAGCCCATCCGCGACCGCCTGCTTGCTTTTTACCGCCTGGGCGGCGTTCAGGAGGATGTTGAGCAGCACCTGGTTCACCCGGCCGCCCACCGCCTCGACTGGCGGTATCTCGCCGTAATCCTCCTCCACCGCCGCCACGTATTTTATCTCGTTGCGGGCCACAATCAGCGTGCTCCTGATGCCGGCGTTCAAGTCGTAGTCCTCGAAATATTCCTGGTGATCGACGCGGGAAAACAGCAGCAGCGCCTTGACGATGTTCGCCACCCGGTCGATTCCGTCGCCGGTCTCGGCGAACAGCGGCGTCAGATCATCCAGGATATAGTCAAGCCTGGCCTTCTTCTCCAGCGCTGCGATATCGTTCGCCAGGCTCCGTACACGTCCGGCGTCCCCCGTCAGCGCGCTCCGGCCGATTTCCCGGTAGGCGTCGATTACTTCAGTGATCCGCCCAAGATACTTCTGCAACGTATCGAAATTGCTCACCACGAAGCTGAGCGGATTGTTGATCTCATGAGCGACGCCGGCGGCCAGATGGCCGATACCGGCCATCTTTTCCTGCTGGATGAGGTGGGCCTGCGTCTGCTTCAGCCGCTGCAGCGCCTCCCGCAGTTCGGCGTTCCTCTCCTCCAGCGCCTGTTCCGTTTTCTTCTGCTCGGTAATATCCTGATTGGCCCCATACCACAAAATAGGCCTGCCCGCGGCATCCTTGACGATATTTATCCTCACGACGATCATCCGCACCGCGCCGTCGCGGCGGATGATGCGGTGTTCCAACTGAGTGGAATAGCAGCCGGGACTTTCTAAGGCTCTTTGCACTTCACTTTCTACCAGCCAGGCATCCTCCGGATGGACGAATTCCCTGGCATAATCCTCCGGGGTCATAAACCGGCCTTCCCGGGCCGTATCCGTGCCGTAGATGGCGTAAAACTCGTCGTTGAACTCAAAACTCTGCTTATCCATGCGGAAATGCCACGGCCCGAGGTGCGCCAGCTCCGCCGCCAGCGACAGCGTCTCCCTGCTCACGCGCAGGGCCTCCTCCATCGCCTTCTTCTCGGTAATGTCATGCTGGATGCACAGATAATAGGCTACCTTGCCCTCGGCATTCATGACCGCCGATATCGACGCCAGCACCCAGAAAAGCTCGCCGTTCTTTTTCCTGTTGCAAAACTCCCCGCGCCACTCCTGCCCTGCCTCGACGGTCGCCCACACCTCGTTGTAGTAAGTGTCCGGGTGGACGCCCGATTTCAGGCAGTCGCGCGGCGACATGCCAATGACCTCCTCGGCCGCATAGCCCGTCACCTGGGCGAACTTGGCGTTGACGTAAGTAATCCTGCCGCCCGTATCGGCGATCAGCACGATGCCGGGACTCTGGTCGACCGCCTGGGACAGCGTGCGGATCTTCTCCTCCGCCAACACCCGCTCGGAAATATTTTCCGAAACCTCCACAACCGCCACGACCGTCCCGTCCTCGTCCTTGATGGGCGACGCTATCAGCCTGATGTATTTCTCGCCGCCCTCACGCGGCACCGTGTAGACGCTCTCGTGAGCCTCGCCGTCCAAAAAGGTTTGCTTCACCGGGCAGGTTGGGCAGACATTCGCTTTTACGTGACTGAAAGGCACATAACATTGCGGTGTCCGGGAAAAATCCACGTCCGGGAATAGCTGCCGAAGATACTTATTAGCCGCCAGAATCCTCATCGCGGGATCGATGACGACCATACCGAAACTAACACTGTCCATGACAGTCTTCATCATGACCTGCGACTTCTTCAGCGCCTCTTCGGCCCGCCGGCGTTCGCCGATCTCCTGCTGAGCCGCAGCATACAGGCGGGCGTTTTCCAGCGCCAGCGACGCCAGATCCGCGAAATTGGCCAGCAAATCGAGCCCGTAATTGTTGAACGCCGCCTTTTCCGCGGAAAGAAAGCTGATAACGCCGATCACCTTCCCCGCCGACTTAAGCGGAATCCCCATGATCGCCTCGATCCAATCGAAGCGGGGGTCGGTGCTGCGCTGCGCCCACTGACGGTAGTTATTCACCACCAGCGGCTCGCCGGTCGCCAATATCTGGGCGCTCATACCGACGCGCGCGGGAAAAGTCTGGCCGTCGAACCCCGCGCACGCGCCGGTGCCGGCTTTCACCGCAAGCTCCTCCCCGTCGTCGCTCAGCAGCAGCACGAAGGCATTATCCGTGCCGGCCAGCGCTGCCGCCCGCGTTGCGATCTGTTCAAGCGTCCCGTCGATATCCCGTTCCGGAGCGATCATCCCTCGTCCCGCCATAGAGAAGCCTCCATTTCTCCGCCGCTTACGAATCGCCGGTCACGCGCGAGCCGGCGCAAATAAGGCCGTTGTCCGGTTACACCTCTTCCGTATTGCCGCTTCCTCATCCCGTCGCAGCCCCGGCGAACAAAGAACACCCAGGCATGCCCTAACGCACTGTCCCGGGTGTCCGAGTCGCAGAAGCTCTTTATACGACTTGTCCATGGTAAGCGCGTTCTATACACGTGCTTGATTCCATATCATCAGTCTTCGACGGCTTCCGCGAAAATCCTCGTTACTCTTTATCGGCCAGCAGCCGTGTTATCTCCACCATCCTGACGAACTCGCCCCGGTAGCCCTCCGCGTCGCGGCCCCTGGCGCCCCCCGCCAGCTCTAGCACCTGGCCGTACGACGCCTGGCCCTTGTACTCCGAGTCGCGCAGCAGCAGCGCATACTCGGCGACCGCCGCCGCAAAGCGGAAGTTCTCCGACGGGGTTTCGACCCTCCGCTCCGGGCCGACCCGCTCGGTCAACAAAATGCTGCCCAGCCCGGCCGGTTTCTTATAACGCACCTTCACCTGCAGCAGATCGTCGCTCGCCACCGCCACCGGCTTCTGGTACACGAGCGGATCGACCGCCCCCGCTCCTTCAGCCGCGCCGGCGGGTATCACCTCGTAAAACGCCGTCACCGCGTGGCCCGCCCCCATATCGCCGGCGTCCTTGCCGTCATCGTTGAAATCGCGGTCGGCCAGCCTGCGGTTCTCATAGCCGATCAGCCGGTAAGCCTTGACCTTGGCCGGATTGAACTCCACCTGCAGTTTGACGTCCTGCGCGATGGTATACAGCGTGCCGGCCATCTGCCCCACCATCACCTTCCTGGCCTCCTGGGCGCTGTCGATATAGGCGTACATGCCGTTGCCCCTGTCTGCCAGCATCTCCATCCGGTTATCCTTGAGATTGCCCATGCCGAAACCGAGGATGCTGAGAAAAATACCCTCGCCCCGCTTTGCCTCGATCAGCCGCGTCAGCTCGCCCTCGCTCGTCGGCCCGACGTTGAAGTCGCCGTCGGTCGCAAGGATCACCCGATTATTGCCTCCCTCGCGGAAATTCTCCCCGGCGAGCTTGTAGGCAAGGCCGATGCCGGCGCCGCCGGCCGTCGAGCCGCCCGCCTGCAGGTTGTCGATAGCGGCGGCAATCTTCCCCTTCTCGCTGCCGGCGGTCGGCGCCAGCGCCACCCCCGCCCGGCCGGCGTACACGACGATTGCCACCGTATCCTCGGCGCGCAGTTGCTTCACCAGCACCTTAAACGCCGTCTTCAGCAGCGGCAGCTTGTTCGCGCTCGCCATCGACCCCGAAACATCGATCAGAAAAACCAGGGTTGCCGGCGGCAGCTCCTCCGCCGGGACATTTTTCCCCTGCAGACCGATCATCACCAGCTCGTGCCCCGGCTGCCACGGGCAGGCCGCCACCTCCGCCGTCACCGAGAAGGGGTGCTCCCCGGCCGGCTGGCGGTAGTCGTACGTAAAGTAATTCACCAGCTCCTCTGTCCTCACCGCATCCGGCGGAGGCAACCGCCCGGAGTTCAGGAACCGGCGGACGTTGCTGTACGCCGCGGTGTCGACATCGATAGAAAACGTCGACAGCGGCGACGTCGCGGTATCCTGATAGTTGCCGTCGTAAATCCTTTTATACTCCTCGCCGCCGTATGGGCCCGGCGGATAATAGCCGCCCCCGGGCGACGGGGCCGCGCCGCTCAGCGCCACGCTCTTCTCCAAAACATTCCGCCCGCCGAGCGGCATCGCCGCCGCCCACTGCTCTTCATACTCCGCGGCCTTCAGTACGATCACCGCCGTCCCGCCGTCATTCAGGCGATAAGCCAGCCGGTAGCGCGCGCCCAGGTCAGCCAGCACCTCCGCCAGCGTCCGCCCCGCCGTCGCGGCGATATCGACCCTCAGCCCCGCCACCTCCGGCGCGGCCGCGATCGGCACACCGCTCCGCTCGCTCAGCAGCGACAGCAGCTCCGCCAGCGTCACCCCCTGGACGCCGCCGACATCCACTGTCACCGCCGCCGGGTCCACCCTGTTCCCCATGCTCGCCGGCGCCGCCCAACTTGCGGTAAGCATACAGGCCATCATCAGTATGGCAACAATCCTTCTCATAATCATCGTCCCTCCCGCATCTTATCTCCCCGGCCGCGCCCTCCGCGGCGGGAGCCCTGTTATTTACCTTTCTATGGCAATAAACGCGGCTAACGGAAAAAAGTAACGGCGCGGGAAAAATCTTCCCAAAAATTTAAAGCCGCCATAGATTTCTATGGCGGCTTCGGGTCGTCTCTTGTTAAGATTCGGTGGCCACCTGCCGGCGCAGTGCCCTAACCCGGTAAACCACGATGGGGATTATCAGCATCGGCACCCCCAGGTAAAGCGAGGTTCTAAGCTCCTCGGTGAAAATCACGAAAATCAGGCAAGCCACCTGCGCCCAGATGCCGAAATAAGTCACATACGGGAATAACGGCGCCTTGTACCTGAGCGCCCTTACCTCTTCCGGGCTCAGCCGCCGCCGGAAATTAAGCTGGCTCCAGCAGATCGAAATCCACGCGATCGCGCCCGTGAAGCCGGACAGCGCCAGCAGGTAAGTGTAAATACTCTTATCCTGGTCGAGCGTATACAGCACAACGCCCAGCCAGCACACCACGATCGACAGCGCCGTCGCATTCTGCGGCACACCCTGCCTGTTCAGCGTCGCCAGCCACCTGGGGGCCATACCCTCCCGCGCCAGCGCGTACATCGCCCGCGTGCAGCCGTACAGGCCCGAGTTGGAGCACGATATCGCCGCCGTCAGCACGACAAAGGAGAACACCGCCCCCGCCCATTCCAGGCCGTACGCGCCGAGCGCCGCCGCGAATACGCTCTCCTCCAGGCTGGCCTTGTCCCACGGAAAAATAGTCACAAGCAGCAGCATCGGAATTATGTAAAGCGCGATAATGCGGACAGTCACCTGCATTACGGTCGCCGGGATGGTCTTCGCCGGATCCTCGCTTTCCCCCGCCGCCAGCCCGATGATCTCCGACCCCTGAAAGTTCACCAGGATGATGACCATCGTCAGCAGCACCGCCCAGTAGCCTTCCGGGGCGAATCCGCCGCCCGACAGCAGGACGCTCGTGCCGAGGAAATCGCCGCCGCCGATGGCGCCGAAAAAGATCAGCACCGCCAGGACGCTGAACATCCCCAGCGCGACGATTTTGAACAGCGCCAGCCAGAACTCCGTTTCGCCGAACAGATGGACGTGGAACAGGTTGATCGCCGTAATCGCCAGGCCAAACAGCACCGCCCACCACATCGAGCTCACCGCCGGGAAGAATTCGTTCATGATAATCCCGGCCGCGATCATCTCCGACGGCACATAGGCCACCCACGACAGCCAGTAGCTCCAGCCCACGCCGCACGCCCACGCCGGCGAAATCATATCCCGGCTGTAGCTAATGAACGACCCGGTAACCGGCCGGGCGACAGCCAGCTCGCCTAAGCACACCATCACGGCGAACACGATCAGGCCGCCGAGCAGGTACGCCAGCACCGACGCCGGGCCCGCCTTGCCGATAATATAACCGCTGCCCAGAAAGTAGCCGCTGCCGATTATCCCGCCCAGCGCGATCATCTGCAGATGCCGGCACTTCAGCCCCCTGCAAAGCTCCTGTTCCGCCGTCCTCTCTTTCAAGCCCGTTCCCCCATTATCGTATTAAAATCCTCTGTAAATGATTATAAAGCACAGCAAAACAAAAAACCACCATATATGCAATATGGTGGCTTGAGCCGCGTCCAGCCTAGCCGCGCAGCGCGCGAATCTCGTTATTGTAGTGGCCGACCTTCCCGTACTGTTCCTCCCAGAAAGCCTGGTCGCGCATCCCGTCCAGGAACGCCTTGCTGTAGCCGAACTTCAGCCAGTCGTTCTCCTTCTGGACGAAAAGCCGTTCCTTCGCGCCCGTCTTGCGGCAATCGAACACCTGCCCGTCCGACGCCCCCAGGAAAATATCGGCCGCCCAGCGGTCGAGGACGAACGGTGCAGTTTCCAGATAGCGGCCGTTCAGTTCGTCCAGCACCGACCGGTAACGGTCGAACCCGTCGGTCGCCACTGTCACCACATTGTCCCCCGGGCCGAGGCGCAAAAACTTCGCCAGCTTGATCGCCCCCAGCACATTGCAGATCCCCGAAGGCCCGAAGCAGTCGCGGAGGCCCAGGGCAAAGTCCCGGTCCACCCCCAGCTTCACCAGCGTCGCGGCGCCGTCGCGGAAAATCTTCAGCCCCTGCACCGTCTCCTCGTCTTTTATCAATATCACGAAATCGGTTGTCAGCACATTATGAATCAGCGTGCACATCTTGTCGCCGATGCCCTCGATACGGTGCTGTCCCCGGCCGCCGTCGGCCAGCGTCGAGCATTCGTACGGTTCGAGGGCGGCGATCTTCGCTTCCGGGAAGATGGCCTTGATCTGGTCCCCGGCGGCGATCGTCCCGGCCGACCCCGGAGCGGAGGTGAAGCCGGCGATCCGCCCGTTGCCGATTCCCCGCACCGCCTCCACGGCGCTGTTGCCGGTGACGTGGCGGTGGAAGCGGTAGTTGGGGAACAGTTCGAACTGGGCCAGCGCCTTGTACTTAGGATTCTTCATCATCTCATGGGTCCGCTCCAGCGTCAGAATGACATCCGATTCCGACCCCGGCGTCAGTTCCAGTTCCCCGCCGTATTTTTCGATGCGCTCATACCGTTCCCTGCTCATGTTGTCCGGCATGATCACAATGGCGCGGAAACCGAGCAGCTTGGAGATATATGCGGTGCCGATGCCGAAATTGCCGGTCGAGGGACCGAGGATGGTATGCTCGCCGGGGATTATCTCCCCGTCCACCAGCCCCTCAATCAGCGTGCTGTAGGCAGGCCCAACCTTGTGGGAACCGGAAGGAAAACCGCAGCCCAGCAGCACGACGATATTGGCGTCGACGCCCGTCAGCTCGGGCGGCAGAACCAGCCTGCGCACCCCGTTCGCCGCATCCTTCCATGTTATATTGAAAAGATTTACCGGGTCGAGTTCGTCGGCCTGCGCGGCGGCGAGCGCCCTGGCCCGCAGGGTGCCGTCCAGGACGCCGGGGTCAAGCATCTCGTCGTATGTCGGCCCGAAAGGAATTTTGCCCATAACCATACCTCCCGTCGATTTTTTCTTAGTCCCAAAGGCGTCCTACAGTTTCAGCGGCAACAGGGAAAAGAACCGGCACGCCAGGATTATGTCCTCAAGAGGACAATATTCGTTGGCCATATGCGCCGTTTTCTCAACCCCCGCGCCAAACCCGATCGTCGGTATCCCCAGCTTGGCGGACGCGACCCCGTTCGTCGAGAAATCCCACTTATACGGCTGCGGCTCCGCGCCGAACACCTCCCGATACACCGCAAAACAGCCCTGTGCCAGGGGATGCTCCGCCCCGAGCTCCCAGCCCGGCAGATAAGAGTGCAGCACGATCTCCTCCCCGGTGTAGCTTTGCCCGACCGCGTCGTAGATCTCCCAATCGGCGTCGGCGTCGCCGATCAGCCCGGTCATCTCCGCGCCGACCGCCTCCTCGGTCTCGTGCGGGCAGATGCGGCGATCGATATACAGCGTACAGCTTCCCGGTACGGCATTGAGCGAGGCAGACACGCTTTCGATCCTCGTCAGGGCTATTGAGGGGCGCTCCGGCGTCATGGCCATGTACTTCTTGCCCAGCTCCTCGATGCGCCCGATGATCCCGGCCGCCTTATAGACAGCGTTGTCGCCCTTTTCCGGGGCCGCCCCGTGGGCGGAAACCCCTCTGACATTGATTTTATAGATTGCCCGTCCCAGATGCCCCATGGCGATGTTCAGATGACTCGGCTCGCAGATAACCACATAATCGGGCTTCAGCCCGTTGTCCACGATGGCGCGGTAAAGCCCCGCGCCGTCGAAGTCCTCCTCCATGACCGAGCAGCAGATATAAATCGTCTTGTCCGCCGCCAGGCCGAGCTTCTTCATGATATGCCCGGCGTAGACGGTAGCCGCGAGCGACCCCTTCATATCTGACGAACCCCGGCCGTACAGCCGGCCGTCCGCGATGTCGCCGCTGTACGGCCCGTGCGCCCACTCGCCGGCGTCGTTGACCGCCACATGATCCATATGGGAATCGTACAGCAGCTTCACCGGCCCGTTGCCGATCACACCGATGATGTTGCCGACCTTATCGACAATAATATCGTCGTAATCCAGCTTCGCCATCTCCTGTCTTATCCGTTCGACGAGGTTGGCCTCCCGCCCTGTCCTGCTCTTGATGCGGACAAGCTCGCTCGCAAAAGAAATCAGCTGGCCCTCTAAAGCGTTTACGGTTTCCTGCACCTGCCGGTTCACAACATCATCCCTCTCATCCCCATATTTTTCCGCCTCGCCCCTGACGGGCGCATCGCCTGGCGGCCTTGAATAAATCCCTGTTTAATATATAATTATATTGATATTTATTTATATTTCTATAACGATCTTGACTGATAATATCGTTATATTGCGCCAGGAGACAAAATGCAGATAACCGACATCCGCATCGACAAGAACAATCGCGAGACCACCCTGCACGGCAGCTACGACTTCCCCGTGGCCGTATACCTCGACCGGCTCGACAAGAACGTCCTCGGGTTCGTCAACTGGCACTGGCACGACGAGATCCAGCTCTCGCTCGTCACCAAAGGCCAGGTCGAGTTCCTGGTCAATCAAAACACCCATATTCTTAATGCAGGCCAAGGCATTTTCATCAACAGCGGTTGCCTGCACATGGCGCGCGCGGCCGCCGAACCCGACAGCACCTACATCTGCATAAACGTCGACACCAGGCTGTTGTCGTTCTTTCCAGGCAGCGCCATCGAGCAGAAATACATCAAGCCCTTCCTGAAACTCCGCGGGTTCTCGGCCGTTGTTCTCGACTCCGTAACAGACTGGCAGCGGCCGATACTGGCCGGAATCGATGAAATATACCATCTCCATACCGGCCGGGCCTTCGGCTACGAACTCGACATCGTCCTGGCGCTGGCGTCCGTCTGGCGACAACTGATCGCCCGGCAGAGCGAGACGGCGCCGGAAACGGACGCGGGCGAATACGCCGACCAGCAGCGGATAAAAACGATAATCGCCTATATCAACGAGCATTTCATGGACAAAATCACCCTCGGGGAAATCGCGGCCGCCGTCAATATCAGCCCAGGAGAATGCTGCCGTTTTTTCCGGCGGGCCGTCAAATGCACCGTCTTCGAATATGTCATGAACTACCGCATCAACAGAAGCATCGCGCTGCTCAGGGAAACCGACCTCACCGTTAGCCAAATAGCCGACGCCACAGGCTTCGGCAGCGCGAGCTACTATATCGAATGCTTTAAAAAGCAGGTATCCCGCACCCCCAGGGAATACCGCAATACCGCCGTTCGCCGCCAGAGCGCAGGCAAGTAAAAGAGTGCCCGGACATCGTCCGGGCACTCTTTTATACAGTCTCATGTCCTCTCTGAATGCGTTTTGCCCCGCCGCCATCGCTTCCGGAGACGGCTAAACCGGCCACGCCCGGCGGGAGCGGGTAATAAGACCACAGACAATAGCGTCCTTTCAGATTACCGCCGCAGCGGCACAATCTGTCGCCAGCCAGTCGGGAACAATATTCGGCCAGTTCGGCTGCTTCCCGCTTCCCTGCACCGCAGCCTCTCCCATCCTCTCCCATGACGCCACCCCCGCGATACGACGGCATCCGCCATCGCCCGCATCATATTTTCTGTTTTCATTCTATAGCACCCGCCCCAAAAGCGCAGTGACGCTAATCACAGCCAACCTGTCATCGCCGGCGCCGCGAATACCCGGCGGGCGACTGCCGGCAGGGATAATTCGCCGGACGTCGAAGCAATTAATTAGAATATTCCCAACAATGCCGCATTAGGAGACCGCATGAGCAACTTCCCCTTGAGCCGCGCCGTCCAAGCCTTCGCCACCATGAAAACGGGGCTTGCCCTGCTGGCGGTCATCATCGTCCTAGCCGTAGCCGGCACCCTCATCCCCCAGGAGCGCGACATCCACGCCGCCGGTCCCGTCCTAAGCTTCCTCTACCACACCGTCGGGCTGGGCGACCTTTACCACAGCTGGTGGTTCAGCTCCCTGCTGCTGCTGCTCTGCCTCAACATCGCCGTCTGTTCGGCCGTCCGCCTGCCCGCCCTGTGGCGCGCTACCTTCGCCCCCCCGGCCTGGCCGGACGCCATCGCCTGGCAGCGCGAATGCCCACTCGCCGCGCCGCCCGCCGAAGCCGCCGCGCTACTGAAAAAGAGCCTCACCCGGGAAGGGTTCCGCGTCCGGGACCTTGGCCAGGGCCGCATATACGCCCGCAAAGGCCGCGTGGCCCCCTGGGGCACCTTCCTCGTCCACGCCTCGATACTGCTCATCGCCCTCGGCGGCCTCTACGGCAGCCTGGCCGGCTTCCGGTACGCCGTCACCCTCGCGCCGGGCGAAGCGGTCACCATCGGCGGCGGCAGCCAGCCCGGCGTCGGCCAGCCCTTCGAAATACGGCTGCGCAGCTTCACCACCGAACTCTACCCCGACGGGCGGGTATCCGACTGGATAAGCAGCCTGTCGGTCGTCAGGGACGGAACGGAGCTTGCCAACCAGGACGTAAAGGTCAACCACCCCCTGTCCTTCCAGGGCATCTCCTTCTACCAGGCCTCTTACGCCACCCTCTATGATGCGGAGCGGCGCATAGAGGGTAAGCTTGCCGGGACGGTCCGCATCGGCGAAAAAATGCCGATCATCCTCGACGAACAACAGGGCGTCGCCGTGATCCCGCTGAAATACCTGCCCGACTTCGACCCCCGGCAGCCGCATGTCAGCAAATCGGCCAAACCGCTCAACCCTCACATAGTATGCGCCCTCTACAGCGGCGGCCGCCCTCTGGGCATGAACGCCTTCCCGCTCGGCAAACCGATCACCTTCCCCGGCTCGCAGACCGAGCTGATTTTCCGCGCCGTCACCCAGGCCTCGGGAATGGACGTTAAATACGATCCCGGCCTGCCGCTGGTTTTTGCGGGCTTCGCCGTCATGAGCGCGGCCTTCTTCCTCAGCCTCTACCCGCGCCGCCGCGTTGTGTTCGCCGCAATAACCCCCGCCGGCGATCAGTCGGCCATAGCCATCGCCGTCTTCGGAAAATCGCCGCTTTTGGCCGAAGAACTCACGCGGCTGTGCGGCGCCCTCACGTCCGCTGAAAATAAACAAGACCCCAAGGAGGCCAGGTAGTGCCCAACTACGAAATACCGGTCATCGTCGCGGCATTTTTTCTCTACTTTCTCGCCGCCATCTGTTACATAAGCCGCCTCGTATTCCTGCGCCCCTCCCTGGCGCGCCTCGCCCGTCTGGCCGCGGCCGCCGGCCTCGCCGCCAACATAGCCGCGGCGATACTCAGAACGCTCGCCTCCGGCAATGCCCCTTTCGCCAACATGTACGAATTCGGCATCGTCTTGGTGGCCGTCACCGTCGCCGCCTATCTCTGGGTCGACCTTAGGCATGGCCAGGCGGCCCTGGGCGCTTTCGCCCTCCCGGTGGCCTTCCTGTTCACCGGCGTGTTCGTCCTCTTCTACCAGGACGCCAAGCCGCTCATGCCCGCCCTCAAGAGCAACTGGCTGCTGGCCCACGTCGCCACGGCCGTCATCGCCTACGGGGCCCTGACCTTCTCCTTTGCCGTCGCCCTGCTCTACCGCTGGCGATCCCGCCTGCAAACCGGCGGCGGCGATCCCGCCCTCCTCGCCCTCGTACCCGGACTGCCCGCCCTGGAAGAAATGCTTACCAGGGCTATCCTCCTGGCCATGCCCTTTCTCACCCTGCTCATCATCACCGGCGCAGTATGGGCTGAGTACGCCTGGGGTTCCTACTGGCGGTGGGACCCGAAAGAAACCTGGTCGCTCATCACCTGGCTGGTCTACGCCGTCTACCTTCACGGCCGCGCCGTATACGCCTGGCAGGGCAAAACCGCGGCCAACTGGGCCATCGCCGGCTTCCTCGTCGTGGTCTTCACCTTCATCGGTGTAAATATACTGTTACCGGGACTCCATAGCTACGCTCTATAAATCACGCCGCACTATTTATAACGAGAGGGGGAAGGAAGTCTTGCAGCCTTTACCGGCGCCAGACAGGAAAGCGCTGAAGTACGGCATCGCGGGAGCCGTGGCCATGCTGGCCGTAGCCCTGATGATGAGCGCCAGCCTCGCTTACGTCGACCAACCCCAGTTCTGCGGCAGCTGCCACTCCATGCGCGAAGTGTACGGCACCTTCGCCGCGTCCACCCACAAACAGTTCGTCTGCGGCGACTGCCACCTGCCCCAGCAGAACTTCGCCGTCAAACTGTCGGCCAAAACCCGGAGCGGCATCAGCCACGTCTATCACGAAACCCTCCAGGATTATCCCCAGCCGCTGACCGTCTCGGCGGAGGGCAAGACCATCCTCGCCGACAACTGCCGACGCTGCCATGCCAGCACGATCGAGAACACCCCCATGGCGGCGGCCGGCAACAGCTGCACAGCCTGCCACCGCTCCCTCGTGCACGACGAACTCAACCTCGGCAAAAAACTAGGGAAGGGGGGCCTCACCCTTGAATAACGGTCAGAAAATCCTCGTCGCGACAGCCATCCTGCTGTTATGCTTCTTCGGCGTCGTCATCGTCCGCGTCTGGGGCGTCCAGCCGGCGGCCACCATAAAAACCGCCGCCATCGCAAAAGGGGAATACGACCCGGCCGTCTGGGGAAAATCCTACCCGCTGGAGTACGCCAGCTACCAGAAAAACAAGGAAATGAAGCCCTCCCCCACCGGCTACGGCGGCAGCGTCCTTGTCCAGAAATGGGATATGCAGCCTGAGCTGAAAATCAACTTTGCCGGCTACGGCTTCAGCATCGACTACAAGGAAGACCGCGGCCACGTATACGCCCTCATCGACCAGCAGGAATCCAAACGGGTCAACGCCCAGACGGTGGGCACCTGCATAACCTGCAAGACCCCTTACATCGAAAAACTGTTCGCCGAACAGGGGTGGAACTACACCCGCACGCCCCTGCTGCCCCTCATCGAACAGGCCAAACACCCGGTCAGCTGCGCCAGCTGCCACGACCCGGAAAACATGAACCTCAGGGTCGTCAACCCCGCCTTCAAGGAAGCCATGGCCCGCCTGGGCACAGACCTGACAAAAGCCACGCGCGAAGAAATGCGCTCCTATGTATGCGGCCAGTGCCACGCCGAATACTACTTCGAGCCCGGCACCAACCGCCTCGTCTTCCCGTGGGACAAAGGCTTCACCCCGCAGGCCATGTACGAATACTACGCCACCAAACCCAACGGGTTCGAGAAAGACTGGGTCCACGCCGTCTCCGGCGCCCCCATCCTCAAAGGTCAGCATCCTGATTTCGAGGAATGGAAAAACGGCGCCCACGGCAAATCCGGCGTCTCCTGCGCCGACTGCCACATGCCGTACGTCCTCCAGGGGGGCCAGAAATACACCTCCCACCATATGACCAGCCCGCTGCACTATATCAAGGAATCCTGCCTAACCTGCCATCGCGGCCAGAGCGAGGCCTGGGCGCTCGACCAGGTCAAGACCAGACAGGACGCCGTCTTCCAGATGCAGCACGCCGCCGGTCAGAAAATCGCCCAGGCCCATGAAATCATCAGGAAAGCCGCCGACACACAGGGCGCCGACCCCGCCCTGCTCGCCCAGGCCCGCGAACACGTCCGCAAAGCCCAGTGGTACTGGGACTACGTAGCAGCCGCCAACTCCATGGGCTTCCACAACTCCGTCCAGGAGCTTCAGACCCTCGGCCAGGCCTCGGACCTGGCCTGGCAGGCCATCCAGGCCGCCAACCAGGCGGCGGGCCGAAACCTGCTATAAATGCCAAAAACGGGACGCCGGGCATCATCCCGGCGTCCCGGCCTGAAAAAACACCGCCCCTTGGCGCTGGCCTTCAGACTGACGGCCAGCTTTTTTTATCCTCACCCCTTTAAAGCGCCAACCCGGTGCCGTTCCCTTTATTTTCAAATCCATTTCATAATCCGCCTCGCCCCGCCCACTTTAATGTCTGTTCAAGGAGGAAAACGGCCTGAATTGCAGAATATGTGATGAACATCAGGAATACTTCAGTGGACGGTGGAAAATGGACATCAAAGACAGCGGCAACAGGACAAAGTTCGACACTGGGGCTGTAAGAGATTACCACGAAGGGAAAGGGCGATACGACTTGATTCCCTGGGACGCGATCCACGAACTGGCGATTCACTGCGAACAAGGCGCAAAAAAATACGGCGAGCGAAACTGCGAGAAAGGCATTCCCATGCACTCGCTGATCGACAGCGCCATCAGGCATCTATCCTGCTACATGCGGGGAATGAAAGACGAGCCGCATCTGAGAGCGGCGCTCTGGAACGTCGCCTTCGCCATCTGGATGGAGAAAAACCGTCCTGATATGCAGGACATCCCTGTCCGCATGTCACCGCCCGACAACAACGACTGATTCAGCCGCCAACATCACGTGCGGCTCTCCGCCTCCGCCGACCGCCATACCACCCGCAAATAATCCCTAGACAAAAACCCACTTGCTTGCCTCGCGGCAGAAGTGGGTTCTTATCTTGCTAACCGTTTTCGGGGCAGACGGCCCGGCACTGCCAGCATTTGACAAGGTTGTGGCCGCGGGGAGATTTAACCGCCAGGTTAGTCCGGCATTTTATCTGCTCCACCGAACGGCTTCCGTCCAGAGCCCCCACCGGGCACGCCTCCAGACAAAGTCTGCATCCGTCCGGACACAAGGCCGCGGCCGCAGGCGGCGACGCGAAAGTCATATCCGTCAGAATCGATACCAACTCCACCCTGTTGCCGTATTTCGGCGTAATCAGCAAGGCATTCTTGCCGATGACCCCCAGACCGGCAAGCTGCGCGGCGTGCCGGTGAGATAAAATTCCCATGCCGTGTTTGCGGTCTTCCTCCCAGTGGAAATACGGATCGTCGGCCGGTACCGGCACCGCCGTGTAGCCCTGTTCCTCGATGAAGACGGCCACGGCGCGGGCCAGCTCGTCGAGCTGCTTGACATTGCTGGTGTGGTGGGCCGTGTAGACCACCTGGTTGCCCGAAGCCACCGCCCCTTTCGGCAGCGCCCTGGCCAGCACGACGACCCCCTTAGCTTGTGGCATTATATCCTGCGGCTTAAAACCTTCCGGCGCCGCGGCAAAATCGGCCGCCGCGGCAAACCCCACCAGGTTTGCCCCGCGTGCCAGCGCATAATCACGGATCTTCTCCGCCAACATCTTTACCCCTCCTATAATGCCAGTTTCATCGCGACACACGACGAACAGCACGTGCTGACCGCGGGATTATCCAGAAACGCCTGCGGAACCTCCGCCCGCTCGACAACCGCAAAGCCGCGCCCGGCGAAGTAACCGGCCGCCGTGTTGGTGAACAAGTAGGCCGCCGCGCTGCCGGTCGCCTCCGCCCGCGCGAGAGCCGCGTCCATCAGCGCCCCGGCTATGCCCGCCTTGCGCGCAGCGGGCGCAACCGCCAGCGACCGCACCAGGACGGCGCCGGGCGCGTACTCGCTGCCGACGACGCCTGCCACGCCGCCCCGGTCGGCCACCAGGAACCGCTCCCGGCCGGCGGCGATCGCCACCGCCGTCAGGCCGGAGGACGCCAGCAATTCCTCAATTACCGGCACATCTTCCGGCCGTGCCGGACGGATCGTATAATCCTTGCCTGCCGCAAGGCGGTTGGCCGGCTTCTTCGCCCGGATGAAAGCGCTGACCAAACTGCCGTTATAATCTTCAAGCTCCGCGGCCGACGCCCCTGGCACAAGTTTGCCGGCTGCCGGGCTCGTCAGATCGTAAACCCTCGTAACCACAACCTCGACATCGCCGAAGCCAGCCTCCTTCAGCTTGCCGGTATACTCGTCATCGGTCAGCGCTCCGGCGATACATCCCGACCAGGCCAACAGATTTTTGCGGACCCCCTCCGGCAGCGGCCTTGTCGTGACAATATCGGATACGGCTACCCGGCCGCCCGGCCTCAGGACGCGGAATATTTCGCGGAAAACCCTGTCCTTATCGGCCGACAGGTTGATGACGCAATTGGAAATAACCACATCCACCGCGGCCTCCGGCAGGGGAATATCCTCTATATGCCCTTTCAAAAACTCCGCGTTGGTTAGTCCTGACTTAGCCTTGTTGGCATTGGCCTCCGCCAGCATCTCATCCGTCATGTCCAGCCCGTACGCCTTGCCGGCCGGCCCCACCCGCTTGGCAGACAGCAGCACGTCAAGTCCGGCGCCGCTGCCGAGATCGAGGACGGTCTCGCCCGCATAAAGGCTACCCAGAGCCGTGGGGTTGCCGCAGCCCAGCGAGGTGGCGAGCAGGTTTTCCGGCAGGCCCTCGATATCTGTTGCCTGATAAAGGTTGCCCGTTATCGCCCGGGTGGCGTCCCTGCTGTCGCCGCAGCAACCCGCAGAGCCGCAGCAACCGGATTTTGACGTAATAGCCTCAGCGTATTTCTTGCGGACCTGTTCGCGAATATCCTCGCTCATGATTTACCTCCCGACAGCCAGCCTGCGATCTTCATATTTCTTTCCTCCCTGTCATACGACCATATTGAAAAGATAGCCGGTAAAAATGATGGCGACGGCGAGAATGCCGGCGAAGATGCCGATAAGCTTCGGTTTGAGCACCCGGCGGAGGATTATCATCTCAGGAAAGCTTATCGCACTGACCGCCATCATGAACGCCAGCGACGTGCCCAGCGGCAGGCCCTTCTCGATCAGAGCGTAAATAATCGGCACCATGCCCGAAGCACTGTTGTAGAGCGGCACGCCGAGCAACACCACGAGCGGAACTGCCAGCGGATTGCCGCGGCCGGCGTATTCAACCAGAAATTCGTCCGGAACGTAGCCATGGATAAAACCGCCGATCGCCAGGGCTACGACGATATACGGGCCGATCTTTTTCAACAGATCGAGCGTGAAATCTTTGGCCGCCTGGCAGCGTTCGGCGAACGTCGGCTCATACACCTCGATCTCGCCGCTCTTGATCTGGTAGACATACTCCTCGACCTGATTCTCCAAGCCGAGCTTGCCGATGACATAGCCGGCGATAATGGCGATAACCACCCCCGTCGCGGTATACAGCAGCGCCACCTTCCAGCCGAACAGCCCCAGCAGCATCACCAGGGCGATTTCGTTGACCATCGGCGACGAAATCAGGAAAGAGAAGGTCACGCCCAGCGGCACGCCTGCCTCGATGAAGCCGATGAACAGCGGCACCGCCGAGCACGAGCAGAACGGCGTCATAATGCCGACCAGCGCCGCCAGGATGTTGCCGACGAATGTATGCCGGCGGCTGAGGAATTTTTTCGTTTTTTCCGGCGGGAAGTAGGAGCGGATAATTGAGATGATATATATCGCCACCGCCAGCAACACGAAAATCTTCGGCGTATCGTAGACGAAGAAATGCAGCGCGGCCGTAAACGGATTTCCCGGCGCCAGCCCCAGCCACTGGTAGACGACCAGGTCGGCAAAATATTCGAACATGGCCGTTACCTCTTTTCGACGCCGCAGCCGCCGCTAACCAGGCTGAGGTCGCAGCAATCCGGGCTCTTTATCGCTTCCGCCAACAGCGCCAGGCTGTCGAGAACCTGTTCGCGTTTTTCGGCGGGGAGCAGGTCTACTATGTCGGCAAAGTAAGTTTCCATACGCTTTTCCAGGCCGGCGAACACCTTGACGCCGTTACCGCTCAGCGCCAGCGCCACATAGCGTCTGTCCTCAGGATCGATTTCCCGCACCACCAGCCCCATGCCGACGAGGTTATCCACCGACCTGCTCACCGTGCTCTTATCGAGCCGCAGCAGTTCCGCCAATTCGTTTACCGACATCCTTTCCGCCCGGCCGAGTTCCACGATCACGTGGCACTGCGCCATGGTTATCCCGCAGCAGGACGCCTCGCCGCGCTCCAGGATGCCGAGCCGCCTGACAATCATCCTCATCGTTTCCCGCAGCCTTTTGGCCTGTTTTTCGTCTGTCAAATTATAGCACCTCCTGTTCATCAGTATACACAGCATAGATGCATATTGCAACTGTTTCTTTATAAAACACTTGTAATCTGCATCTGTAAGACAAAAAGAAAACGGGCGACGTTACCGCCTGCCCGTTTGCGTTATACGATGCGCAGTTATGAAAATTTTCCCGCCACGGTCAGGAGGCGTCAGGAGCAATCCCGGCGATCGACTTGGCCAGATCCTTTTTCTGCTCAATATTTCCCTGGCGGGCGATCACGATGCGCTGCGCCTGAGGCGAGCCCGCGCCATGCATCGATTCGGTCCGGTAGCCGACGGCGGCTGTGCCCAACGTAAGATTTTCGATCAGCCGCAAAACGCGCATCCGGTGTTCGGTGGGCACACCAGGCTTGGAGGAAAAGTATTTTTCCACTACCTTGCCGATTTCCGGGTGGCGCAAATCTTTCTCCGAAGGCATTGTCACCATCAGGCCGCCGGCGATGTCCTCGGCCAGCCGGGCGATCTCGTACGGGTAGCGGGTAACATTCTGCTTGCAGACATTGGCCAGCAGAAGATCGATCAGGTACGTCCCCGAGGCGGTCGGATAGCCGTTGGCCGAGCAAGCGATACCGCAGGCATACAATGTTTCGTTGAGATGGGTCATCTCGATAAGCTTATCCTTGACATGGGAAGCCTTATCAGCCCCGTTGTATTCGGCGGCCAGCGCAGTCGCGCCGATGAGGACATCGCCGACGCCCACCTTGCAGCCGCCGTAACTCTGACGATGATAGCCGGCGAAGCGCTCCACCAACAGGCCGCTAAACTCTGTTTCGCCGCACATGAAGACATTTTCCCAGGGGATAAAGACATTGTCGAAAACCATCAGCGCTTCATGGCCGCCGAACCGGCTGTTGCCGACATCGATATCGCCGCCTTCGAGCTTGCGGGTGTCGCACGACTGACGCCCGTAGATGTAGAAAATGCCCTCGGCGTCGGCCGGAGCGGCGAAAGAAACGGCATAAGCGCCGTCCTCTTTACCCATCGCGATTGTAGGCATGACGAGAATCCAGTGAGAGTTGACCGCGCCGGTCTGGTGCGCCTTGGCCCCCCGGACGACAATGCCGTCCTGGCGTTTCTCCACAACATGGACAAAAAGGTCGGGGTCGGCCTGCTTGTGGGGCGGCAGGCTGCGGTCGCCTTTCGGGTCAGTCATGGCGCCGTCGACCGTCCAGTCCTCTTCCTGCATCCTGAGCAGGAAATTATTGAACCGGTCGTGATAATTGGTACCCAGTTTACCGTCCATCTCAAAGGTCACGCTGTCGACGGCGTTAATGGCGTCCATCCCCACGCAGCGTTGGAAGCAGGCCGCCGTTTTCTGGCCCAGCAGCCGCTGCATCTTTACTTTCTTCACCAAGTCTTCCGCGCTCTGGTGCAAATGGCAAAACCGGTTGATTTTCTTGCCGGTGAGGTGGGAGGTTGTCGTCATAAGCTCTTCGTACTCGGGTTGATTAGCCAGATCGTAAGTCATCTTCACCGCATTCATCGACGGCCTGATAACAGGATGATCCACCGGGTTTTCCACCAATTCGCCTTGCAGATATATCTTGAATCTGAGTTTGCGTAAACTATCCTCATATTCCTGTCCGGTTTTTATTGCCACAGCTATTCCTCCTTTACCTGGTGGCGGCCCCTGAAGCGGGGCCGCCCCTTCTTCATTTAATAAGCCGCTAATCGCTTGTAAGTCTCCAGCCTCTCCCTGGCGTCGCGCTCAGCCTTATCAAAAAGGGCCTGCGCCGTCTCGGGGAACTGTCTGGCCAGCGCCGTGTAACGGACTTCGCTCATGAGGAAGTCCCGGAAACTGGCGGTGGGTTCCTTCGAATCCAAAAGGAAGGGGTTGCCGCCCTTCTCCTTAAGTTGCGGATTGTAACGGTACAGCGCCCAGTATCCGGCTTCCACCGCCCGTTTGGCCTGCGCCTGGGTTTTGCCCATCCCGGCCATTATGCCGTGATTGAGGCAAGGGGCGTAGGCGATGATGAGCGAAGGACCGGGATACGCCTCGGCTTCGGCGATAGCCTTTAGGGTTTGGTTTTTATCGGCCCCCATGGCGACCTGAGCGACATATACATACCCGTACGACATCGCCATAAGCCCCAGGTCTTTCTTGCGGGTTTTCTTGCCGCTGGCGGCGAACTGGGCGACAGCGGCCGCCGGCGTCGCTTTGGACGACTGGCCGCCGGTGTTGGAGTAGACCTCGGTATCGAAGACAAGAACATTTACGTCTTCTCCCGAAGCCAGCACATGGTCGAGACCGCCGTAGCCGATGTCGTACGCCCAGCCGTCGCCGCCGAAGATCCACTGCGACCGCTTGACGAAAAAATCGCGTTGGTTGTAAATCGCATTCAGCAACGGGGCGTCGCCCTTCTCCGCCGCGAGCGCGCTCGCCAGGCGATCGGACCGCTCCCTCGTGCCCGGCCCTTCGTCGATGCGGGCCAGCCAATCCTCCATCGCCATCTTGAGGTCTGCGGCAACACCGCCGGCCAGCGCTTCTTCCACCAAGCCGGCAATAGTTCTCCTGACCTGCTGACCGCCCATATGCATACCGAAACCGTACTCGGCGTTATCCTCGAACAGGGAAAATCCCCAGGCCGGACCGAAGCCGCGCCGGTCGGTGGTATAAGAGGTCGATGGAGCGGTCGCGCCCCAGACGGTGGAACAGCCGGCCGCGTTCGAGATAAGCATGCGGTCGCCGAAAAGCTGGGTTATAAGTTTGGCGTAGGGCGTCTCGCCGCACCCGGCGCAGGCGCCCGAGAATTCCTGCAACGGCAGTGAAAACTGGCTGCCTTTGACGGTGAACTTCTGGCCCGCCGGAACAGACTGGGGCGAGAGGGTCTGGGCGAAAGCCCACCACTCCTCGCAGGCCGGCCGTTGGTCGGCCAGCGGCTTCATCGCCAGCGCCTTCTCCTTCGCCGGGCAGACATCGACGCAATTGCCGCAGCCGCTGCAGTCCATCGCCGATACTGCCAGATGGAACATCAGTCCCGGATAACCGGTGGCCGGCTTGGCGGCGAACCCGGCCGGCGCGTTCTTCAGGTCTTCGGGAGTCAGCAGCATTGGCCGGATGACCGCGTGCGGACAAACAAACGAGCATTGGTTGCACTGAATGCATTTATCGGCTTGCCATACAGGCGTCTCGAAGGCCACGCCCCTCTTCTCCCACGCCGTCAGCCCCGACGGAAACGTTCCGTCCTCCCGGCCGTTGAAGATGCTCACCGGAAGCTTGTCGCCCTCCTGGCGGTTCATCGGTATCATGACCTCTTTCACAAATTGGGGCAACGGCTTTTCGTCCGCGCGCGGCGCGTCAACGGCGTCTTTCCACCCGGCCGGCACGTCGATGCGGACAAGTTCGCGGATGCCGCGCTCCACGGCGGCAAAGTTCATATCAATGGTAGCCTGCCCCTGTCGGCCGTAAGAGTCGACGATCGCTTCCTTGAGGTAACGCACGGCGTCCGCCACCGGGATAATCCCCGCAAGCTGGAAGAAAGCCGCCTGCATAATCATATTTATCCGGCCGCCGAGTCCCAGCTCCTGGGCGATGCCCAAAGCATTGATCGTATAAAACTGGACGTTGTTGGCCGCCAGGTACCGTTTCATCGCCGCCGGCAGGTTCTTTTCCAACTCCTCCGGCCGCCACAGGCAATTCAGCAGGAACTTCCCGCCCGGTTTCAGTCCGTCCAGAATGTCGTACAAGTCGACATACGCCTGATTGTGGCAAGCGATAAAATCGGCGTTGGTTATCAGATAGGAGGACTGGATCGGCTGCCGGCCGAAGCGCAGGTGCGACACGGTCACGCCGCCCGACTTTTTCGCGTCATACGCGAAATAGGCCTGCGCGTACAGATCGGTGTGATCGCCGATTATCTTGATCGCGCTTTTGTTGGCGCCCACCGTGCCATCCGCGCCCATCCCCCAGAACTTGCAGCAGGTCGTGCCGGCCGGCGTGGTATCGATCGCCAGCGGGTACTCCGGCAGAGAGGAAAAAGTCACATCGTCGTTTATACTCACCGTAAAGGCGGTACGGGGCTTATCCGCCTTCAGATTCTCATAGACGGCGGCGATATGGGCCGGGGTAAAATCCTTCGAGCCCAGGCCATAGCGCCCGCCGATGATAACCGGCGCGTCGGCGCAGCCGAAGAACGCATTTCTCACATCCAGGTACAACGGATCGCCGGCCGCCCCCGGCTCTTTTGTCCGGTCAAGGACGGCGACGGCGCGGGCGGAAGGCGGCACGGCCCGCAGGAAATGCTCGACCGAAAATGGTCTATAGAGATGGACGTCGACCAACCCGACCTTCTCGCCGCGCGCGTTCAGATAATCGACTGTTTCCCTGATAGCGTCGCAGCCCGACCCCATGGCGACGATAACCCGCTCCGCCTCGGGATCGCCGTAGTAATTGAACAATCGGTAATCGCGGCCGGTGATTTTGTTGATTTCCCCCATGTAATATTCGACAATGCCGGGAAGCGCATCATAAAACTTGTTGACCGCCTCGCGGGTCTGGAAATAAATATCCGGATTCTGTGTAGTGCCGCGGATCACCGGGTGGTCAGGGTTAAGAGCGCGACGGCGAAACTCGTCCACCGCCTCCATATCCAGCAGTTTGGCCAGCTCTTCATATTCAAGGGCATCGATTTTCTGCACCTCGTGCGATGTACGGAAACCGTCGAAAAAGTGGAGGAACGGCACCCGTCCCCGGATGGCCGCCAAATGGGCGACCGCCGCCAAATCCATCGCCTGCTGAACACTGCTGGACGCCAGCAACCCAAAACCTGTCTGGCGGGTGGCCATTACATCCTGATGGTCGCCGAAAATGCTGAGCGCGTTGGCGGCCAAAGCCCGGGCGCTTACGTGGAAGACGGCGGGCAGCAGTTCGCCGGCGATCTTGTACATATTCGGTATCATCAGCAGCAAACCCTGAGACGCCGTATAAGTGGTGGTCAGCGCCCCGGCCTGCAAACAGCCGTGCAGCGTCCCGGCCGCGCCACCCTCAGACTGCATCTCGATTACCTTGACCGGTTGGCCGAAAATATTCTTCCGGCCCTGGGCAGACCACTCGTCAACCAATTCCGCCATCTGCGACGAGGGAGTGATGGGATAAATGGCCGCCACTTCGGTGAACGCGTACGACACATACGCCGCTGCGGTATTTCCGTCCATAGTTTTCTTATTGCGGGTAGACACAGCTCATACTCCTCTCTTACATTGAAAACTGTAAAATGTTATCTCTTGGGAAACGGCCGGTATGTTCCTGAGAGCAGCGGCCGTATATTTTACCTTTATCGATTCCCGCGGGGTTCGCCAATCTAAAAAAAATAGTAGCGCTCCTCCCACAGACGTGCCATCGAGGAGGCAACAGCACCAGGAACGCCACTACTTGGCGCTGGGAAGACCCGTACCGGCGCCCGCTATTCTTCTGACGTTCAAAGAAAGATCGCTTATGTCAGAAGCTTCACCAGCCACAGCGACAGGGATGGCAAATAGGTGAAAAGGAGTAAATCAACGATAAGTATGACCAAAAACGGGAAGGAAGCCTTGATAATCTGCTTGAAGGAAACGTCTTTCTGGAGGCTGCCGGCGACGAACAGATTGACCCCCAACGGCGGCGTCAGGAGGCCGATCGTCATGTTTACAACCATAATAACCCCAAAGTGAATAAGGTCGACTTTCATTAGCATCACCAGCGGAAGGAAGATCGGGCCCAGAATAATGATGGCCGCATTGAGCTCCATGAAGCAGCCGGTAATGAGCAGGATAAAGTTGACCAATAGCAGCAGCATGTTGGCATCATCGGCAATCGCCGAGATAGCTGTCGCCACTTTTACGGGAATCTGCTCGGTGGTCATTATCCAGCCCATGGCGGTGGCGGTGGCGATAATAAGCATTACCATGGCGGAAGTCACGCCCGCCTCGGAGAAGCTGGTGACCATTTCTTTCAGATTCAGTTCCCGGTAAATAAAGAAACCGATTATGAGACTGTATACGCAAGCCACGGCGGCAGCCTCGGTCGGCGTGAACACGCCGCCGTATATGCCGCCCAGAATGATTAGCGGCATGGCCAGACCCCAGATCGAATCCTTGAACGACGCCCAGAAAGCTGCGAGAGTCGGCCTTACCGTCCCTTTATAGCCTCTTTTCTTGGCGATGAAATAACAGACAGCCATCAGCGACAGTCCCATAACGACGCCCGGCACCACTCCGGCCATGAATAGTTTGCCGATGGAAGCGTTCATGCTGATACCGTAAGTTACAAACGGAATGCTGGGGGGAATGATAACGCCTATCGTTCCAGCCGCCGCCATCAGGCCGACGGCGAAAGCCTTGTCGTAGCCGGCCTCGATCATCGCCGGCACCATGATAGCGCCGATAGCGACGACCGTCGCCGGCGCTGAGCCGGAGATAGCGGCAAAAAACATGCAGGCCAGCACAGCGACCAGAGCCAGGCCGCCGGAAACCGAACCCACCATGTTAGTGGCCAAACCGATCAGCCGTTTGGATATACCGCCCCGCTCCATCAGCCGTCCGGCAATCATGAAAAGCGGAATAGCCAACAGCGAAAAAGAATCCAGACCGGTAAACATCCTCTGCGCCACAATAAAGACAGGCACCTTCTGTGTTATCGCCAGCGCCGCCAACGAGGCCATCCCCATGCCGATGCCCAACGGCACGTTCAGAACAACAAGTACTCCGAATACAATGATCAGAATATCGCCCATCTGCCGTCTCGCCTCCTTATATAGCGTTATCCACCCGGGTCTGGTCGTCGTCAGAGTCCGATATGCTGCCGATCTGCTCAACCAGCTTCAGCAGATAACGTATGCTCATCAACAGACAACCCACCGGGACGGCGGCGTAGGCGACGACTATAGGTATGCGCATGGCGGGAGAAAGCTGTCCGGTGGCCATCAGCCGCTGAGTGTAGTCGCCGCCGACATAGGTGAGCGCGACGCAAAACACCAAACAGCACAGACTTGTGATGATACCGGCATACCTCTGAGCCCTTTTCGGCAAAGCCACGACAAATGCTTCCACACCGATATGGGCGCCCTTCTTCACACCAAGGCTGGCGCCGATAAAAACCGCCCATATGGAGAGGTATCGCGAAGCCTCCTCGGACCAAGAAGACGAGTCATTTATTACGAAGCGGGTGATTACCCCCCAGAAGGTTATCGCCGTCATAGCGATCAATAATGCGGCGATAAGATGGTCCTCGATATAAGTCATTATTTCATCGACTTTCCTGAGAAAAGCCATTTTCATCCTCCCACGAATAAAGGGGCAGCCCCCCAGATCGGCAAACGGCACTTCTCGTCTGGCTGCCCCCTCTATCTTAGTCCGGGTTATCTCACGTTCCTATTTCTTGCTTTCGGCCTCCTGCACCGCTTTCAGAACCTTATTGAGCAGTTGCTCGCCGACATCCTTCTTGCCAATCGTGTCGTAAACGGGTTTCGTGGCTTCCCGGAAAGCCTTAAGCTGGTCTGGCGTAAGTTCAGTTATTTGCATGCCGCCGGCCTTCAGCTTATCCATACCTTCTTTGATTTGCTTGTTGTTTTCTTCTCTTTCCACTTTTCGCCAAATAACTGCGCCCTCGTTGATAACCTTCTTGATGTCGTCGCTCAGGCCGCTGTAAAACTTGTCGTTCATCAGCAGCAGGTACGGATTATATACATGACCGTCGAGGGTCAGGTATTTCTGGGTCTCGTAAAAACGCATGGAAACGATCAGGGAAATGGGGTTTTCCTGCCCGTCGATAGTTTTCTGCTGCAAGGCGCTGTACACTTCGTTGAACGCCATCGGGGTCGGGCTGCCGCCCAGAGCTTTGACGATCGCCATATGAGCCGGGTTTTCCATTGTCCGGATTTTCAGGCCCTGCATATCGGCCGGTTTGGTGACGGTCCTTACGCTGTTGGTGAAATGCCGGAAACCGTTCTCGCCCCAGACCAGACCCCTGACGCCGGTCTTGGCTCTCATCAGTTCGAGGATTTCTTGGCCGACAGGGCCGTCGAGCACTTCATAGGCTGCCTTCTGGGTGCCAAACAGGTACGGCAGGTCAAAAACCATCATCTGGGGGAATATCCCTGGCAGCGGACCGGAACTGAGAGCCGCCATTTGAATCGTCCCCATCTGCAGGCCTTCCAGTTGCTCGCGTTCCCCGCCGAGCTGACTGTTGGGATATGTAGTCACTTTGACTTTTCCGTTGGTTTTCTCTTCAACATGTTTCTTGAACGCCTGACACGCCATCTCCAGCCTGTCGTTGACGGCAGGCGAACTGTGGGCCAATTTGATTTCGATCACTTTGGCGTCTTGGGCGGCCGATGGTTTCTTTTCCCCGCCGCCACAACCGGTTATAAGGGCGAGAGACAGCAGAATAACAAAGAACATACCATATCTTTTCGTTATTTTCACCATTAATAAGCCCCTCCTTTGTTTTGTGTACTCGCTGTTTTCAATCAAACCAGCAACTCGAAGCGATCATTCCCCTCCCGATTCAAACTATAAGAAACACCCCTCCCATCCCGGTCAGCCTCCCGCCCTAAACCATAACCGGCTTATAAGAACTTTTTGCGTAAACTAAAGCGGCGATTCCTATCATCGAAGGCGACATTGGCATATATTTTAAATGCACTGCTAAATATTCTGCTCATTTCGGAAAACTCCTTCACAATTATCAGATTGCGTTCACGACAATTTCGGAATACATTCCGCAATTGCCGCGGTAGATGCCAGGTCAGCAACAGCCCCCCCCCCCCCGCAGCCGCCACATGAAAAAGCCGGATCGAAACGATCCGGCAAATCGGGTCTGTTATATTTCAATATACTCTTCAGGAAATTATGGGATCATGCGAAAATCCTTCTGAAATCCTCGCCGATTTTCTGGGCCGCGTCAATTACGGCGGGGATAATTCGCTCTATCACATCCGGCGTCATTCTTACTTTCGGAGCTGTCACGCTTATAGACGCAACAACCTTGTTACCGACGCCGAACACCGGCCCCCCTACGCAGCAAAGACCGAGATAAAACTCCTCGTCGTCCACCGAATATTTATTTTCTTTGATCTCTTTAATTTTTTCCAGTACCTTCGGTATGTCCACTGTTGTAAATGGCGTGAGAGGTTCCAGCACATTGGGCAGGATCGTCTTAATAGCCTCGTCGGAAAGGTCGCACAACAGACTGCGTCCCAGCGAAGTGCAGTGAAGAGGATAGCTGTCATCCAACGTAAAATTCGGCCGCAGCAGGTGCTTCGACTCCACCAACTCAATATACGAGCACATATCATTGTCGCGCACCGCCAAATTGACGCCTTCGCCGAACTCCTCGTTGATGGCCACCATATGTTTTCTGGCCTGCTCCTTCCACCGCAGGAAATTGCCGCATTTGCCGAAAACCTGCAGCACTTTGGGAGACAACCTGTATTTGCGATTCTCCGGGTTTTGATATATATGCCCCATCAATTCAAGGGTATTAACAATCCTTTGCACGCTGCTCTCCGGCAGACCCACAATCTGCCCAAGCTCCGTTACGCCGAATGCGTCGCTGTCCTTGAAACACTCAAGCACATGCAATCCTTTTACCAAGGCCTGAATCTGATATTTTGCCTCTTCGTTTTTTCTCACGCCAGCTTGCCTCCGCATTCAAAGTACGCCACGAGTGCTAAAAAATCTCCTATGCCTGCACAACAATATAACCACTGCCGGCAAATCAGATAATTGCCTGGTTATCCAGTTCACTATATCTCATTATAACAGAAAATTATATATTGTCATCAGCGCTCGTTATGTTTGTTCATTCCACATTTAAAAATATTTTTTTGTTTTTTTGGAATGCGCTCATTTCATTTCTCTCGGCTAATTCGCAACTGATTATTATCTTCACTGGTCTTTCCCCAACCGTAAATATCGGCTCTGATAACCGCCGATCTTGCGGCCGTCAAACAGAAACCTGATAACAGTCAGCGCTTCGGAAGGGCTCATATTATCTTCATAACCCAGCTCTTTAAACTCAGCCGAAATACTAGCCTGCGTTTCCCGGGAAACCGCTGTCAGCCCCCGAATCTCGGTAACAACGGCTTTGATCTCGCTGTTATCCATCAACCCAATGACGCTCTGGCCTTTCTCCACACCGATAATCATAAGAAAAATGGCCACCTTCTTTAGTGGCGTCAAAACAAGTTCCCCCCAGTAATTACCCGCGTAATCTCATATGTAAAAATCAGGCCGGCATGGCATCCTCCTGCGGATATCCATTACTGCTTCTGCTCGATTTCCGTAACACACTCTGTCTTGATCTTCTGCACCAGGAATTGCAGCGCATCGACAACATGCGGCCTTATATCGCCGGCGATCAGCACATACATGATGTCATCTCCCAGGTCAAGCTGGCCTTCATTCAGCCACACCTTAATATAGAAAATACCCGCCAGCTTATAGGTTTCAGCAATCGCGGCATCGACCTTGGCGGCATCGTACGCGAACTCCATTCCCTTCACCATCGAGCCGTCATTAATCCCCTGGCGAACCTGGGCCTTGGGCGTCTGGCGGACAACGCCATTATGGACCAAAATCATTCCTGCCTGCAAAGCCGCCGGATGAGCCTTTGCTTCTTTGAGCCATTCATCGATAGATGGTGATACTTTTTTCGTTTTCCCGCTTGTCATAAAATAAGCACGCCCCTCATCATTTTAGTAGATTACTTCCAATCCGCCTTATTCTCATTATACGCCCGGCGCCCCCGCAAATCACGCCGTTTTATTTCCCCCCGGACGGTAGCAGACCTTTTCTGTGTTTACATATTGTCGCCTTGATGGCGGCGTAGTCGACCTCCTCAGGCAACGCCTCTTTGAGCGGCTTAAGCTTGGCAACTCCCAATTCGTCAATCTTGGCGACAATCAATTCCTCATACCGGGCCGGGATCAACGCCGACCAGTCTATCGCATAACCTTCCAAGCTGCACCGCATCAGGTGGTCCTGCACGGTCAGCAGCTTCAACTTGCGCTGGGCGGCAATCGCCGCAAGCGACTGTCCCGCCTGGTACAAACCCAGCGTGACGACATGACTGGGAGCCTCGCCATCCTTATCGCCAGTACCTGCCGCTTTTGTCGGTGCGGGGCAGAGCGACGGATTGTGCTCGGCGCAATATTGCCTGATGACCTGTAAGAATTCTTCGCCATAGCGTTCCAGTTTGCTTTCGCCAACCCCCTTGACCAAACGCAGGGCCTGGCGGTCAGTCGGGCAATACTCGCACATCTCCCGCAGCGTACTATCGGCGAATACCACATAAGGCGGCACCCCCAGCCTGTCGGCGATCGCCTTGCGCAATACCCGCAGCAATTCAAACAAAGAATTGTCCTTCGCTGTTGCCCGCTGCCTTTTAGCCGCCTTCTGCCATACCCTTGCCCCGTCTCTCAATACCGCTGCGCCTTCACCGGTCATTTTCACCACCGGATACTCACTTTCCGTCAGGCAGAGATAGCCGGTGGCAATCAGCCGGTTGATCAAATCTTTTACTTCCTGCAGGCTGTACTCTTTAAGCAGGCCATAGACAGACAGCGTCTCGGCGCCCAACTCGCGGACTTTTCTGTTCTTGGCGCCTTTCAGCACATCGGCGACCAGGTTGATGCCATAACGTTCCTTCAGGCGCACAACGCACGAAAGCACCTTCTGCGCCTCGACGGTTATATCGACAAGATCCTTGCCGTCGTTGCAGTTGCTGCAATTGCCGCATTCATCGGCAGCCGCCCGTTCGCCGAAATACTCCAGAATGTACCGCCTGAGACAGGCGGGTGTATGGCAATAGTCCACAATAAATTTCAGCTTGCCGAATTCGCCGGCTTTTCGCTCGCTGTCGGCCACCGACTGCTCGATCAGAAACTTTTGCAGCTGGATATCCTGCGCGCCGAACAGCAAGATGCACTCGCCCGGTTCACCGTCCCGGCCGGCCCTCCCGGCCTCCTGATAGTATGATTCCATATTCTTAGGCATATTGAAATGGATGACATAGCGCACATCGGGCTTATCGATGCCCATACCGAACGCATTTGTGGCCACCATCACGCTTATATCGTCGCGGATAAAAGCCTCCTGGCTTTTCCGCCGCTCGTCGTCGCCCAGTCCGGCGTGATATTTTCCCGCCGGCCAGCCGGCTTTGCGTAAAACGGCATAAAGATTGTCGACCTCTTTGCGGGTTGCGGCGTAAATTATCCCTGACTTACCCTTATTGGCGGCAACATATTTCAGCACAAAATCTTTCTTGTTCTCGCCGCGGCTGACGGCGAACGAAAGATTGGCGCGGTCGACGCCGGTATAGTAAGTAGCCGGCTTATGCAGCCCCAGCAGCTCGATGATATCTTGCTTGACACTGTCAGTGGCGGTTGCGGTGAAGGCGCCGATGACGGGGCGGCTGGCCAACCGGCCGATAAACGGCCCGATGGCCCGGTAACTGGGGCGAAAATCATGCCCCCACTGCGAAATACAGTGAGCTTCGTCGATAGCCAGCAGCGATATCGCCAGCGCCTGGATAGCCGACTGAAAGTACTCCGATTCCAGACGTTCCGGGGCAACGTATAGCAGCTTGTACCGGTTCATTCGCGTGTTATAGAGGCGTTCATTCACCTGGGCGCCGGTCAACGAACTATTGATATAAGCGGCCGGAATGCCCACCTCATGAAGAGCGTCGATCTGGTCTTTCATCAGCGAGATCAGCGGCGAAACAACGATAGTTATCCCCGGCAGCATCAGCGCCGGCAGTTGGTAGCACAGCGACTTCCCGGCGCCTGTCGGCATAACGGCCAAAGTATCGGTACCATTCGTCAGGCTGTTGATTATCTCGGCCTGTCCTGGGCGAAAATCGGCGTAGCCGTAATATTTCTGCAATAAAGTCCGGGCATTTCGCACTATCTTTTTCTCCTATTGGCTTTATTTTAATTTCTTTTACGCACTCTCCCCCATTATAACACGCTCGCAGGAAAAAGCCTCTCAATGGAGAGAGGCAATAGAAAAGCAACTTTGCGGCATTTTTTGTTTAATATGCAATTTCACCACAGGAGGCAACAATACCGTGACCGCTTTTGACAAGTTGAGGGGGATAATTATTGAACTGAAAAAAGGCAAATTCTCCCCAGCCGACATGGAACCGGGCACTATGCTGGTTGAAGATTTAAAACCGGATTCTCTCGATTTGGCCGAGCTGCTTGTCCTGATGGAAAATGAGTTTTCCAAGCGTCACAGCCGGGGATCTGATGAAATCGCTAACGCGCCACCTGCCGGATTATATGATTCCTGCCCACATCATAAAGCTCGACCGCCTGCCGCTCAATTTCAGCGGCAAAGTCGACCGGAATGCCTTGCCTGCTCCAGAATGCTAAACCAGCAAGAGCCCCGGCCGCCGGAAAGGCGGACGGGGCTCTTTAACGGAGTTATCTGACTCGCATCACAGAGATCCTAACTTTTCATCTTCAAGCCTTCCGCCACCTGATCCAATTTGGCGGCCGTCGCGCCGACCGCCTGCACTGCCTCAGCCACATGACTGATGGCCGCGGCAATCTGGGAACTCATCTCATCGATATTGGCCAGTTTCTCTTGATTATGCTCGCTATCGGCCTGAATACTTTTTATAATATCGGCAATTTTTTTAACCGATGCTGCCGAATTATCGGCGAGTTTCCTGATCTCGTCGGCAACCACCGCAAAACCGCGCCCCTGCTCGCCCACGCGGGCGGCCTCTATGGCGGCGTTGAGGCCGAGCAGGTTTGTCTGCCCGGCGACGTTTTTTATTATCTCCAGCACTTGTGCTGTTTCCTGGACCCTGGCCCCCGAGTCGTGCGACAATCGGACCAGCGCCTTGCAGGCAGCCGCGACCTCCTGAGTCTGCGCCGAGACCTCCTCCGTAGTACTGGCGATTGTACCTAGTGCTTTTGAAAGCTCCGCCGCCAAATCAGTCATCGTATCTTGAAGGTCCACCGACTCGACGAAAGCCACCGCCCCGACTACCCGGCCATCTTCCGAAAATATCGGGGCCGCGGCCCCGATATAGGGTACGCCGAATTTTTCCTTGTCCCCGCGCATATGGACGACCCTTCCTTCGTCCATCGCCTTGACGATGGCCGTACCGGGCTTCAGCGGCATTCCCGCCTGAACCCCGGTATCTATTTTGGGGTTTATCAGGCTGAATATATACTTTTCCCGGTCACATACCGCCATCGTAATATCGCCGCGGACAAGCTCCTTCACAACCGGCAGAGCCGCGAAGAATTTCGCCAGAACCGTAGAATTCTCCCCAGCGTCCAACTCTCTCACCGCCTTAGCATCTAAGTCCTTTTTGCCGGGATTGCAAGCGTCAATCCAGCCGCATGATGGATAAATCGTCAGCGATGGCAAACTCGGCCGCAGTATTTGCACTTACATCCTGGGCCGTCACGCCCGGAGCCAACTCTTTGAGCAAAAGCCCCTTATCCGTCACCGCGAAAACGCACAGGTTCGTAACGATAATATCCACCACCCTGCTGCCCGTCAGCGGCAGAGTGCATTTCCTCAATATCTTCGGAAGCCCGTCTTTAGCCGTATGCTCCATAGCGACGACCACCCTTTTAGCCCCCGACACGAGATCCATCGCCCCGCCCATGCCTGGCACCAGTTTCCCCGGCACCATCCAGTTAGCCAGGTTTCCCTCCTGGTCGACCTCCAACGCCCCGAGCACGGTCACATCCACGTGGCCGCCGCGGATGATCGCGAACGACATGGCGCTGTCGAACACGGCGCCGCCGGCGGCGATCGAAACCGGCTTCCCGCCCGCATTTGTCAAATCCTCATCAGCCCGTCCCTGCAAGGGAGCCAGCCCGACAAACCCGTTTTCCGACTGCAGGATGACTTCCACGCCGGCCGGCAGGAAATCGGCCGCCAATGTAGGGATACCGATGCCCAGATTGACGACATAGCCATCCTTGAACTCTTGTGCCACCCTTTTAGCGATTACGGTCTTGGCATCCATCTCTCCGCCCCCTACCCTTGTACAATATAGTCGACGAATATTCCGGGCGTCATCACCTCATCCGGGTCTATCTGCCCTGCGTCGACGATCAATTCTGCTTCCACGATAACAACATCGGCCGCCGTCGCCATCAGCGGATTGAAATTGCGGGCCGACCGGCGGAATACCAGATTGCCGGCGGTATCCGCCATATACGCCTTCAGCAGCGCCACATCGGCCTTCAGCGGCTTTTCCAGAAGATAATCCCTGCCATCTACCTTAATCGCTTCTTTCCCGTCGGCGACCGAAGTACCGATACCCGTCGGCGTGAGAATACCGCCAAGGCCGGCGCCGCCGGCGCGAATCCGCTCCGCGAGCGTGCCCTGGGGCACAAGCTCGACACTAAGCTCGCCGTTATTCATCTGCCGGCCCGTCTCGGGATTAGTACCGATATGGGATACAACAGCCCGCTTCAGCCTTCTCGCCACGACCAGCTTGCCGATTCCCTTTTCCGGCGTCGCGGTATCGTTGGCAATCACGGTAAGCCCATCCGTGCCTTTCTGCAGCAATGCGTCTATTAATCGCTCCGGCGTCCCCACGGCAAGAAAACCGCCGATCATCACTGTCATGCCGGCCTTAACCGCCGCGAGGGCTTGGCTTATCGCCCTAACTTTGTCCATCATATCCTCCCGATTGTTTAATAACCGGAGAAGCCGGATTCCTCCGGCTTCTCCGCTTCTCACAGTGTCACTTGGATGCCCTTCGCATATTGTTCTAGCAGCGCGTCGAAACGGCTCAAGTAGCTGAAATCGTTTACCCCTCTTCTATTCTGGGCTTCGGTTACCAACTCGACGACTTTGTCGTTGAAGGGAGTCGGAACACCGCTTTCGCGCCCTTTCCGGCAGACGATCCCGTTGATATAGTCGATCTCGCAGTCGCGCCCCTTTTCGAGATCCTGCAGCATACTGGCCTTCAGTTTGACATGCTGCCCCCATATTTTTTTGTAAAGAGGCATTTTCGCGGGGATTTCCCTGGGATCCTCAAATTCGAAGGATTCCATATCCTCCCCCTGCATTTTCGCCATCTGGACCCCCTGCGCATGGCTGACTTTGATACACTCGTCAGCGATGAATGCCAGGCAGGTCATGGCCTTCGGATCGGCCAGCACGTCCCCGAACGTGCACCCCAAAGCGGCCGACATACCGCTGAAAGTAGAATTCATCAACACCTTGGCCCAACGGATACCGGTAAGATTCGTCAGAATCTCCGTAGTTCCCACACACTGCAGGTACCCTTGCACCGCCGTCAGGCGGGGACGGACGACGCCATCCAGTTCGCCGATTTCAAAGGCGAATTTCCGGACCGCTTCCTGGGTGGTTGTCAGCATCGAAACGCCCGGTTTCAGCCAGGTGGCGCCAAATCCTACCGCCCCGCCGATGGTCCGCTGGCGTCCCACGGTCTCGGCCACACTTTCTTCGGGAATACCGTTCTGCAGTGTGCAAACGATGCTTTCCTCATGCAAAAAAGGCAGCAAATTTTTCAATACCACGGGGTTGGTCGTCTGCTTGTTCAGCAGGAACACCAGATCGTACTTCCCGGTCATTTGCTCCGGCGTATACGCCCGCACCGGTACATTCAGCTCCATAAAGCCCGTGATCGTCGCGCCGGCGGCATTGAGCGCCGCCACATTCTCCTTGCTGGCGTCAATCAGATCAACGCTTTTCCCCTTATGATTCATCAATGCCCCGATGATCGTTCCCAGAGACCCCACACCGATAATTGCGGCTCGCATAACTAGTTCGTCTCCTTGTTGTTATTTTGCCGCCGGCCTGGCGGAAAGCGAAACCTTCTCATGCGACGCTTCGTCGGACTCCTGACGGATACGCATGGCAACCTCGCGCGTCGACGGGCTCACATCGGCTTCGAAATACGCTTCGTAAGCCTCCTTGGGCGGAGCGTCGGTCATGAATACCACGATCAGCACGGCGACAAGCGACACTGCGGCCCCAACGGCAAACGGGTTCGTAGCGTCCATTATCTTCGCGATAACATATACGGCCGCGCCGACGAAGACGCCGGCATACGCCCCGGCCCTGTTCATCCTCTTCCAGAAAAGCCCGAACCAGACCGGCCACATAAACGCAGCTCCAAACGCCCCGTATACGTACGTGAAGCCCATGGCCAGCATCATTGGCGGCTTTATGGCGCTGAGGACCGCCAGAATACCAAGCACGAATACGGATATCCGCAGATGGTTCGTCGCCTTGGCTTCGTTTATTTCGCGATTGGGGAACACGGCGCGGTAAATATCGTAATAAATGGATGTCCCGCAGTGGAGCAGCATCGAGTTCGCCGTGGATACGGCGGCAGCCATAATGGCGATCAGAGTCATGGCGCCCACGAACGGCGGAGCGTACTGCTGGACGATAAGCGGCATGATATAGTCGGTCGTCTTGCCGGCCGGCAGGCTGGGCAGCAGTGCTTTGGCCCCGAGGCCGATGATTATCAGGCAGATAAATATGGGAATAAGCGCGATTACCGTCCACATCATCTGTAGCACGGCCGCCTTGGCGTTCTTGGGAGCCATGAACCGGGCGATCCAGTGCGGAGCTACCGAAGCTCCCAGCGCGTTAGCCATAAAAATCGCCATCAAGGCGCCCCACCCGAAGCTGCCCTCAGGCGTGAGCATAATCCCCGCCTTGATCGGCGGCCCGCCGACGTTGACCGGGGCAGTGGTTACGGCCACCGCGTCGAGAATATTGCCGACGCCGCCCGTCGCCGTCAGCACGGCGCCCAAGCCGAACGCCAAGCCGATGAGAATCAGGATGGCGTTGACGGTATCGGTCGCCGCCACCGACCAGAAGCCGCCCATGCACGTCATGAGCAGAAATACCAGGAAGCCGAAAATTGCCCACTCGTAAGGAATCCCGGTAATAGTATTGAAGACGATGCCAAAACCGACCACCTGCAGGTGGGAAAAGATAAAATAACCGATAAACATAAGAACGGCGACGATAATTTGCAGACTGCTAACCTTCTGGAAAGGCTCGTAACGCATGCGGATAAATTCCGGGAAAGTCCGCGCGGGAATATCCGGCCGCCTAACCTTGTAGGCAAGCATCGGCATGATCGCCGTGGCCAGGAACCAGCCCGCAACCCAGCCGATAATCGCCGCCGCGCCGGTGCGGTACAGAAACCCGGGGACACCCATAACGGACGCTACGCTGACCCAGGTAGCCACCGACGTACCCACGCCGAGGAACAGCCCCATCCGGTGTCCACCGGTGGTGAAGTCGGACAGACTTTCCACCTGTTGGGAGCTTTTCCAGGTCGTCCAGGCCAAAAAGATAACATATAGGCTGAAAACTATGATGTAGGAAATATCCAAATTCATTTATTTCGCCTCCTCCTTTTCATAACTGAACAAGCTACCCGTCGCTCCCCACCGCTTGACGCCGGATGCCTCAATCTTCTGGCACAGGATCAAAGCAACCACCAAAACGAACAAAATACTGCATCCCCAGAATAGTAACGCTATGGCCACTACACTCACCTCCCTCCGTTCGGATTGCATTGCTATTTGCCCAAGCCGCGATATTATTGGGCCGCGGCGATAATGTCGGCGAATCTGGCAAGATAACTAAAATCGTTTACTCCTTTCCTGGCTTCGGCTTCTTTCACCAACTCAACCACCTTATCGTTGAATGGCGTAAGAATACCGCATTTGCGCCCGCCCCGGCAAACAACGCCATTAATAAAATCAATCTCCGTCTTTTGACCCTTTTCCAGGTCCTGGAGCATACTGGCCTTATTATTGTGGCGCCCCCAGACTTTTTTATAAAAATCCATCTTCGCCGGGATATCAGTCTTGCTGTTAAGCTCCAGGAACCCGAAATCGACCCCCTGCATCTCCACCATGCTATAGCCCAACCCCCGGCACACTTTTATCACCTCATCGGCGATATGCGCCACGCAAACCATCGCGGTCGGGTTGGCCAGCACCTCGCTGAACGTGCCGTTAAGGGCCGCGGACATGCCGCTGAAAGTCGCGTTCATCAGCAACTTGGTGTAACGGATACCCATAAGATTGGTCAGGATCGTCGTTCCCCCGGCCGCGCTGAGGATCTCTCTCACTTTTTCCAGCCGCGGGCGCAACACTCCGTCTACCTCGCCAATCTCAAAGGCAAACTTCTCGACCGCCTCCAAAGTCGAGGTCAGCTCGGACACCCCAGGCCTGAGCCAGGTGGCGCCGAACCCGACCGCGCCGCCGATTGTCCGCTCTTTGCCCACCAAGCCGGCTACCGAATCTTCGGGAACGCCGTTCTGTAAAGTACATACGATACTGTCCTTGTGAAGAAACGGCAGCAACTTCGTTAACGCGATTTCGTTGGCCGTCTGTTTCGTCAAGACAAAAACAAGATCGTACATTCCGGTCATCTGCTCCGGCGTAAGCGCCGTAACTGCCTGATGCAAGCTAAGGTTGCCGGTGACCGTGGCGCCGTTGGCGTTCAGCGCATCCACATTCTCCTTATATGAATCGATCAGATCGACCTGTTTGCCGTTCTTGGTCATGAGCGCGCCGATGATAATCCCGAGCGCCCCTGCCCCCAAAATAGCCGTGCGCATAAGAATCCCCCTGTTATTCTTAATAATTGACCTTATCGATCCCCTTGAGAGCGAGCATCGTCCTGGCCTCGTCGGCGGTAGCTACCGCCAGCCCCAGTCGCTCGGCGATCTCTTTGAGCTGGATGACCTGTTCGGCGCTCGACTTCGCCAGCACCCCCGGCTTGAGATAAACATTGTCCTCCAGGCCGACCCTGGCATTGCCGCCCATGCACAGCGCCGCAGTCACAAGCGGGAACTGGGCCTTGCCGGCGGCGGCGCACGACCAGACGAAATCGCCAATCTGTTCGCGGGCCGTTTTGACGAGATAGGCCAGATTCTCGACCGTAGCAGGAATGCCGCCCAGAATGCCCATAACGAACTGCATATATATCGGTTTTTTCACAATTCCCTTATTGTAAAAATAAGCGATATTGTTGATCATGCCTACGTCGTAGACCTCGAATTCGGGCCGGATGTCGTATTTGTTCATCGTCTCGATGTAATACTCCATGCCGGAAAAAGTATTCGAGAAAATCAGGTCGTACGTACCTTTCAGATGAGGAATCTCCCAGTCATATTTCGGGTTTTTCAACTTCGCCGCGAGATCGGCGAATACAAAGTTCACCGACCCGGCATTGCACGAAGCCAGTTCCGGCTGCAGATCAACCGCCGGAGCAAGGCGCTCCTCTTTGGACATCCACACTGCGCCGCCGGTAGTAACGCACACAACAGCATTACACTGCTTTTTGATGGAAGAAACGATATGTTTCATAATCCCCAAATCGGAAGTTGGCTTGCAATCCTCGGGATTGCGGGCATGGACGTGGACGACCGCCGCACCCGCCTCATGGGCCTTGACGGCATCGGCGATGATCTGTTCCGGCGTGGACGGGAAATAGGGACTAAGGCTCGGGGTATGGGTCGCCCCCGTAACTGCTGCGGTAATGATGATTTTCTGTTGTTTCGCCATCTGGATTCCTCCATATTCTGATAATTGCGCCTGCTAACCCGCACAGTGTCGCCTGTGCCCTGGTATAACGCCCTATTGCAACGCGTTGCTGGCACCTATATATAGCACAAGTCGTGCCACCGTCAAGTTTATGTAGACAAAATATTCGTTCAGCCCTCCTTATCCGGCGGCCGATTCGCACAACCAAGCCGGTCACAGCAAGCAGCAAGCACTTTCAGCCGGGCCGAAAATTCGCGCTAATTTCACCGATAATTAGTTGACAGTGAATGAATCAGCAGCCGCCAAAAATGTAAGCGAAAAATTACACAAAACTGTGCGAATATTAAATAAGTTGCTAGCAGACCCGATAAACGGCCGAAAAGAAACAGTGTAAGCTGTCGCTTACACTGTTTCTTTATACTTACACAATATTATCGTTAGCCTATTCCCAGCCGGCGCATTTTTTGATACAGCAAGGGTCGGGCGATATCGAGCAGCTCCGCGGCTTTCTTTTTATTTCCCTGCGTTGTGCGCAAGGCGTTCAGGATCATCTCCTTTTCGGTGGCCGCCTTCGCTTCCTGGATACCGCGCCCGGCTGACAGCTGACCCCTGCTTTCTATCTTCGGCGCCAGCCACGCGAAGTGCCGCTCTTCAAGAAAATTGCAATTGCACTGATTGATCGCCCTTTCCACGGCATGCTCCAGTTCGCGGATATTCCCCGGCCAATCGTATTTCATGATCAGTCCCAACACCTCCGGGGCTACGGACACCGTCCCCAACCCCGCCTGGTCCCCGTATTTTTCCGCGAACTTTTCCACGAACAGCGGTATATCCGCTCTTCTCTCGCGCAGGGGCGGCAGCTTGATCGGAATAACGTTCAGCCGGAAAAACAGATCCGAACGAAAAGTCCCCCGCTTGACCAGCTCTTCCAAACTGTCGTTCGTGGCCGCCACGATCCGGACATCGACAGGTATCGAATCCGAGCCGCCCACCCGTTCGATCTCCTTCTCCTGCAGCACCCGCAGCAGCTTCGCCTGGGCCGCCGGCGACAGCTGGCTTATCTCATCCAAAAACAGCGTCCCCTTGTCGGCCTGCTCGAACTTGCCTTTCTTCCCGGACTTTCTCGCCCCGGTAAAGGCCCCTTCTTCATAGCCGAACAGTTCCGATTCGATAAGCTCCTGAGGGATGGCCGCGCAATTAAGCTTGACAAAGGGATAATAGGCCCGGTGGCTTTCCTGATGCAGGGCATGGGCCACCAACTCCTTACCGGTGCCTGTTTCCCCCTGAATCAGCACGGTGGAGTTCGCGGACGCCGCCTTGAGTATCGCCGCGCGGATCTCCACAGCGGCCCCGCTGGCCCCGATGATATCGGCCAACGAATAACGCACCCCGGAATATTTTTTGACCTTTTCTTTATAGTAGTCAAGCTGGCTTTGCAGTTCCTTGATAGATTCAAACAGCTTTTCAGCAACCTCAAACACCTGAAAAGACATGGCGCCGATAATGACGCCGTCCTTCACCAGCGGAATCCGGTTGACGATCAACGGCTTTCCCTGATGGTAAAATACATCTCCCAATATCGGCTTGCCGGATTCAATCACAAGAGGCAGCTTACTTGTCGGCACGACATCCTTGATGTTGCACCCGATAACCGCTTCCGGGTCGTAACCCCTGGACCGCGCGTACTTCTCTTCCATAAAAACAATGCGGGATAAATGATCGACAACGACCAACCCCCACATATGCGCGAAAACCTGTTTCATTATCTCGCTGTGCTTGGCCAAACATAACCCCTCCTTTCAACTTCAAGGCTCGGGAATCGCCAAACGCCGACTAGGCGGCTCAATTGTTCATCAGTTATGATTTTAACTATACGCCTACAAAAACGGTCAAGTCAACAAATTTACCCTGTTTCGCAGTAAACCGGCCTCAGCGGCGAAGCAGTCGATCTGCCGCAAGACATAGCCCTTTTTTCGATTATACCCTTTTCCGGCAAAATCGAAAAGAGCATAAACTTGCCGTCGAAATGGCAGCCGAATGTCCTCGGCCGCCGCCGCCGCCGGCTCGTCGAAAAATGACTGCCGTTACCCTAACATGGTGGAAAAACGTACTATTTGCCAGCCATTATCGTATATTTACTTATTTTTAACAACTTATGCGCAAACTTGCATTATAATAAAGAATGGGAATTTATTATATAGCGAAGGTGATTGATATTGGAGATTAAAGCGCTCAAGAAACTGCAATTATACGGCTTTAACAATCTTACAAAAACCCTCAGTTTTAACATGTACGACATTTGTTACGCCAAAAGCATACATCACCGCAACGAATATATCGCCTATATCGACGAGGAATACAACGCCGAAAGATTGACAGCCATCCTGACCGAAGTGGCCGACATAATCGGGGCGAATATCCTCAATATCGCCCGCCAGGACTACGAGCCGCAGGGCGCCAGCGTGACCATGCTCATTTCCGAAGGCAAGAACAACCCCGGCGCAGCCGACGAAGAAACCTTGCAAGAAACTACGGCTGGGGGGGAAGACATAGCAGCACATCTCGACAAAAGCCATATTACCGTCCACACCTACCCGGAAAGCCACCCTGACAAAGGCATCAGCACTTTCCGGGCCGACATCGATGTTTCCACCTGCGGCGAGATTTCCCCCCTCAAGGCCCTCAACCACTTAATCAGCTGCTTCAGCTCCGATATAGTAATCGCCGACTACCGGGTGAGAGGCTTCACCAGAGACATAAACGGCAAAAAGTTCTTTATCGACCATAAAATCAACTCCATCCAGAACTACATCGCCAAAGAAACCCGCGACCTTTATCAAATGATTGACGTTAATGTATACCAGGAAAACATCTTCCACACAAAAATGCTCCTGAAAGAATTCGATCTGGATAATTATCTGTTTGGAACCGCGAAAAAAGAACTGCTGCCCGGCGAAAAAAAGAAAATCAAGCAGCGCTTGAAAAAAGAAATGACCGAGATATTCTACGGCAAAAATATCCCGAAAGTATAATACCGATACCCCAAAAAATTTAACCATAAGCGTGCCGCAAACGACAAACTTATGGTTAAATCACACTATCCAAGCAAGCCTTTCTCTACAAGGCTCTCACCTTTCGCCGGTTGCCACTAGCGACTTAACAAATAATATTTTTTCGACCTTCACCGTAATTTTGCCGAACAAGCCTGCCAAGCTCGGCTTATAATAGACGCCAACCCCGTCGAGTTCCGTCTGATTGTAATTCTCCGGCTTTTCAGGTTTACCCAGTCGCACGGACGGGTAGCGGGGCGTCCCGCAATTGCCGCCGCCTCAGACGCCGCCGGCCCATTCCCGCACATCGAGAGCAATGACCTTCTCGGCTTTAGTGAATATATAATCCTTCGCCGGTTGGTCAATCACTATCTCCATAAATCTTCCCGCCCTCCCGCCATTATTTCACAAAAGGAATAAACTCCTCGTACCCTTCCGCGGCCATTTTATCAAGCGGTATAAATCTTAGCGAAGCGCTGTTCATACAATACCGCCGCCCACCCCGATCCTGGGGGCCGTCAGGGAAGACGTGTCCCAGATGGCTGTCGCCGTATTGGCTGCGGACCTCGATACGTTCCATTGAAAGACTTCTATCCGTCTTGGTAGTAACAGCATTGGCGACAATCGGTCTTGTAAAGCTCGGCCACCCGGTCCCTGAATCGTACTTGTCCCGGGAACTGAACAGCGGTTCGCCGGTAACAACATCGACATATATGCCTTTTTCATGATTATTCCAATACTCATTGGCAAATGGCGGCTCCGTCCCGCAGGACTGGGTGACCCGGTATTGCGTGCTGGTCAATTTCTTGCTGATTTCTTCCTGGCTCGGCTTGGCGTAAGTCCTGGAAGCCTCTGCCGCTTTATCGGTCCGGGGAACAGCCGCAGGTTCCACCGGCACGTTTACCTTAGCCATAGGGTCGTTAGCCAGGCTGGAAAGGTCAATGTGACAATATCCGTAGGGATTTTTATCGAGATATTTCTGATGATATTCTTCGGCCGCGCAATAGTTGCGAAGCGGCAACACTTCCGTAGCTATCGCCGCGGAATATTTTTTTTGCTCTTGGGCGATTACCTGATCGATTATTGCCTTATCGGCCATATCCTTGTAGTAAATACCGCTACGATACTGGCTGCCCCAGTCGTTTCCCTGCCTGTTTACAGAAGTTGGGTCAACCACTTTAAAAAAGTACGTCAACAGAGTGGCCAGATCAATATGCCTGGGATCATATTGAACATAGACCGTCTCCGCGTGACCGGTGTCGCCGCCGCAAACCTCTTCATAGCTTGGGTTCTCCGTATTACCGTTCGCATAACCGACGTTCGTGCGGACAACCCCTTTAAGCTTATCCAGATATGCCTCCAGTCCCCAAAAACAGCCGCCGGCAAGCCATATTTCCCGCCTGCCCTCAGCGACCAGCGGTCGAATTTGGCTGCTGCCTGTTTCCCCGGTGCCCCTGGGGTTATCCCCGCCCATTGCCACCCCTCCTTCGATTATCATTATTTATTAGTTTATCCCGATTTTATTGTATCATATTTAAGAATCTTACCGGGATAAGTCCCCGACAAACGACAAAAAACCGCGTACTGCGCGGGTTATCGGCTTTACTCAGCGATATTTTCCTTGCTCAAATATACCTTTCGCGGAGATTCGGCAGGTTTTTCGGGAAAATTGACGAAAACGGATAAGTCGTACATTTTAGCAGCACCAGCAAACGACTACATGCAGCATTGCAAGAAGAAAGATCGGGCGAAATAATCCGGATGGGGAAAAAATGATTAAAAACCTTAATATCGTCTGCGTTATGCTGATCGGCTCGGCCCTAATCGGCAGTCTGGTCGCTCAGCCAGCTTTTGCGAGTGGCGAGCCGCCGCTGTCCCGCGCGCTGCAGATATCGGGCCTCTATGTCGTTGATTTCCGGCTGATTGACGTATCGCCAGACCGGGTCGAATTCTTTAAAAACCAGAAAACCGTATACATCAGAAACAAGACCGACTTCAACGAAACCCTTTGGCTTAATATGAATATGCGGCTTGACAAAAGCTGGACCGCTTATGCGCGCGTTACGCAGAATTTTGCCCAGCATCCTAATATTTTTTCCGCCGACCAGTCCAGGTATATCAAGGGCGGCGACAATTTGGTCGCATATCTGGATATGTATGGCCTATCCTACGCAAATGGAGCCACTCACGCAAAGATTGGCCGCCAGGATTTGAAACTCGGTCCCTTGGGAATGTTGGCCGACACCACCCTAACGGTAGGCGATTCAAATGTCTACGGTGTCAGCATTTCAACAAAACGAGGCAAAATGACTTACACTGGTTCGTATTCCAGCCAAGTCGATAACAATACCCCAAGGAATTACGAAAATAAGATATGGTCTGTGGGCGCTTCTTACGCGGCTGACCAAAAGGTGACTGTCGGCGCCTACTACGCCGCGAAAACCAATGCCGACGCAGCCCTTAACTGGGGTTCTAAAACCGCCAACTACGCCGAAGTGAACCTGAATTACAAAAACATCGTGCCTAATGTCAGCTTTACCTGCGAAGTTGCCTGGACAAAGAACGATCCCTTCGTCAGCGGCCTGCCGGCACGAGTGTTGGCCACCTTTCCATCCGGCACGATCAAGTCATATATTTATCAGCTTGCGTACCAGCTGGACCGCCAGAATGTCCTGAAAGCCGGGATAGTTTCCATCCCCTTTCTGGCGGGGACCGGCATGTCCTCCCTTGCCCCCAGGGCGCACTTCATCAACTTCCAGCACGCCATTAACAAGCAGGAAATGGTGGAAGTGTATTATAAGGCCGGCAGATACGATTTCCCGTCCGCGCTTTACCAAATCTACGGGCCGGGCCCCTATCCCGAAAGATTCCTGCGCATCACTTACTGGCACAAGTTCTGACCCTCACCCGGAATTTGCCGAAGGCCCCCCGACCCGTAACTCCTGGCTAACCCAGGGGTTACGCTCTTTCTGCGAGCTTCGTCTGTTGCTCCCTCCGCATGAGGAACGTATAGAAAAAGATATAATAAGCGATCAATACAAACATAATAGCCGTTACAGACGGGTCGCGGACATACTCGGCTGACGGTACTTGCCGCGCCAATTGCCCATTGGCGGCCGCGCCAAACAAGGCGGCAATATCCTCATAGCCTTTGTGAATAAAACGGCCTACCAGTATCACGAAAATGCACTTGCCAATCACCTGATTCTGGCGGTAGAACCAGTCGTTGTCACGCCACTCGAACGCCGAGGTGCGGATCGAGTACCAGGCGATAATATACCCCAACAAAATGCCGATGCCATCGAAGAGGTACCGCACAGGATTCGCGTAGCCCGTGACCAGCAAACCAACCCCCAACCCGATCATCAGCGCTATCCTCAAAAGCGCGCGCCATTTGACGAACTTTTGAAACCTGAGTTCACGCCGGGCACGCAGGTAAATTTTGAACAACACCAGCACAACTATTATGATGATCGCCACTGTATGATGCTGCATACTTACTCCTTCAAAAGCCTGCCCCGTTTCCCGAACCCGGTGTAATGTCAGGGAATAAGCGCATATGTGTCATAAACGTATTTATTGTTATTCTGATCTAACCAATACTCCGTGGCCGTGAGCGACTTTTGGCCGTCATCCACCGTGAAAATGCTATACCCGGGGCGCCCCTGCGTATTGGGCACCGGAGTCGTCGGAAAGACATTCGTCAACCGGCTGTCCACCGTGGCGGGGTTATAATTGGCATCTGAACCCAAATTGCCGATAACGATTTGCGGCAGCCCGTTCGCCCGGCCGCGGAAATAAAGATGCTCATGTCCGGAAATATACGCCGTCACCTGATTATCAGTCAGCAGCTTCCAAAATTGATCACGCAGGTTAGTCTGATCAAACAAATTAAACTGAGCTATCTTGCTGCTGGCGGTTGTATCGGGAGTAAAAGCCGGGCTATGGCCCATAACGAAGATATGTTCCGCTCCTTGCCTGCTTGCCAGTTCGTCCTTTATCCACTCCATCGGCAGCGTAACAATGCCGTTCGCCGCATTAACATATTGGTCTACCATGATGAACTTTATTTTATTATGCACGAAACTATAAGATAATCCTTTTGCCGCCGGCGGTCCGTTCTGCGGCATGGTTCTGGCAATATCCGCCATATATGCCTTGTTTAATGCCGGATCCTCATTATGGAGACCATAATCATGGTTGCCCCTGATCACGAATAAAGGGATATTCGCCCGGCTGAAAGGGGCGGTTACTTGCTTATAATAGGCATACTGCATATCATATTTTCTAAATACCGGCGAAGTCATTAAAGTTTGGGCTCCGGTGATCAGATCTCCTGTTTGTATAACGAAATCAGGATGTTCGTCGACAATATAGTTTACGATGGGGGCGAGATGAGCGGTAACCCCTGTCCTGGTTCTTACCATGTCGCTGTCATGGGTATCGCTGATCATGGCGAATGTCCAGGTTTGCGCGTTTACCCCACCTGGCCGCGTTTCCGCCCGCGCGACGACAGCCGGCAATATAGCCGGCGACAATCCCAATAATCCGGTCAGAGCCACGCATGTTTTGATAAAGCGGCGCCGGGGCAATTTGCCCTGCTGCAACAACTCCCACAAAGACGGCCTATCGACCATAGAATCTTTTCATCCCCCAACACAGCGTTCCTCCGCGCCGGGAGGAACGCTGTTGTTTTGTTTCCGCTTCCGCGATTACAGCCCTTTCAGGAGACCGTTGTTATTGCTCGGCACCGCCAGGAATATCAACTGCATATCGGCATAACCGCCGGCCTGAAGGATAACGACCAGATCAAGCCCGGGCGTACCGCCGGCCACAGCCGAAAAATTGGGATAAGCCAGGCCGGAAACATTCAGGAAGGCCGGTATCGGCACTGGTGTGCCTTTTGCCGAGCCGTCCGCCCCTGGTTGAGTGTTCCAAAATCCGCCGAGGTTTTTGACTATCGGCTTCCAGCTATTAGCATTTGTCCCCAGCCCCTGAATCATAAGGAAATGCGTGGTGTTTTTCCAGTTGCTGTAGTAGATCATCGTATCATGGGCTGTAAAACCGTAATTATTGGTGCCGTCGCCGAAGCTGAGGGCGGTTGCCGCATAGTTCTCGGTATTCCCGGCATAAGGCGTGTCAAAGCCCACGCTGGAGGTGACGATAAAATTCAGGGCCGCGGTATTTCCGCTCTGGGTAAAACTGTTGCTGTTGAACACAATCGGTACCGAATCGTACCACATTGGCTGCGAGTAGCCGGACTTCACCTCGTTTTTCAGCACCCAGCCGTTGTTCAGGTTGTTCAGCGCCACCTGATAGGAATGATAGGCGGCGCTGCCGCCGAAATTGTTGGTGTTTGTGCTTGGCTTGTGGATGCCGGCCAGCCAAAACCCGTTGAACGACCCGGTCGTCATCCCGCTAAGCATGGGTTTGCCCAACCCGGCGCCGAGCGATATATCCCAGGGCGTCATATTGATAATATCCAGCACTCCCAGTGTGGAGACATTGGGATTGTTCGATGACACCCCCCACCCCGGAGCCATCTCATTATAGGCAATTATGTTTGCATAAGGAGCGGCGGGAGCGGCGGCGAAAGCCACGCTGCCGAATACCGTCAGCAGCACCACCAGCGAACACAGCAGGATCTTTCTTTTTGACATTGGCGTATCCTCGCTTTATCGTTTATTTTCCTTGCTTATTTCCGGGCCAGTTTTGTGAGGTATTGCTCGATGGCAGGCAACTCATTCTTATGCTTTTCCAAAACCGTTTTCAGTTGGACACCCAGGTTCTTCAGCGCGGCGGGGTCGTTTTTCACCTGGGCATGCTTGCCGCGAACACCGAAAAGATCGATAATCAGTTTCGCGTCCTGCGGATTCTTCTTGGCAATCGCCGTCAGTATCCCCAGGATTTTCGCCGATTCCTGGGCCTGGGCCTTGGTCGGCTGGTACTTGGCGCCGCCGGCCATTTGCGTCGGGGCGTTATTATTGATATACTGCTGCACCTGGTTCGAGGCGTAAACGCCTTGATTCAGCACGACGACGAACAGGATATCCGCGCCGTTAGGCAGGCTTACTCCATAATTGTTTTGCGGCGACTGCCGCCAGGTTGTGACAAACACGGCGTTTTGCTGGGTCAGCGGCAGCTGCTGGTTGGCAGCGCTTTTAACCTCATACATCAGCGACTGGCTGTCGCCCGAATAGGCGCTCAGCGTCGCCCCGCTGGGGAAACCGGCTGGATCCGCGGTAGCCGTAACGTTGATGCCCTTGGATTTTGCCGGATAAGCCTTATCGGTGGTAACATTGACATTCGTGCTATTGGCATTGGAAACAGCAGTGACGATTCCGTCGACTGTCTCCCCTATTCCGTCGATTAAATCGATTATCGCCAACGGATCGCCTTCTATTGCCATCTTGCCATCGGCCAGGATATCGGCCGCCGTATGCAAAGCATGCAGTATCGAGAACCCCGATTGGGGGATGGCAACGCTGCCGGACGTGCCTCCGCCCAAACTATTGATGTTGATGTCATAAGCGGCCTGCACCGTTCCGTTCGAATTCAGCAGGTTCAGCTTCAGGGTGGCGACCGCGGCCTGGCCCGCATTGAGAGCACTGGCACTCACGGCGCCGAAGTTGGAAGTGATGTTTTTGGCGTCGCTGCTGGGATAGCCGGTGAGCACTTCGGAGTTGTAGGCTGCCGCTCCCTGATTGTTTATTTCGTTGCCAAGTTTCACGAACTGGACCTGTTTGTACATGCCACTTAAAGTCCAGGAGGGAAAAGTGGTAAACATACTCATCCAGCCGGAATTCTTGCTATAAGCGATATTGTTCTGCGAATCCACAGTTGCAATCGGGTTCAGCGAGAAATTACCGTTATTCGTAGGCGTGACATTTGGCGTAAGGATATTGGCGAAAGTAGCCGTTTGACTGCCATTGAGATAGTAAACTCCCGGCAGCCCTGCAGCTATGGGCAGAGGTACCGGCCAGCCCGTTGTCGCGTATCCGTTCGGGGCGGTGAACGACATATTCATATTGATCGGCGACTGGGTCAGGTTTAAGACTACCACCGGCAAACTCCCATAGGTGTTCAGCGCCACCGACGTCGCCGTCGGCGGTGTAGGCGCCTGGCCGTCCGCCGCCGCCACCGTGCCTGATATAACACTAAGCGCCAGAATCAGGGGCAAAACAACTTTGAATATCGGTCCTTTAAAAAAACTCATCGACTGTTCCTCCTTGAAATTTTATTGCCTTCCGGCCTGTGCCGACTCTGATGAGAACAAAGCTACAGTAGCTCGATCCGCAGCCCGTTATGGGCGTAAAACTCGATAATCCAGGAATCGAAATCGCCGCTTTTCACCGTGATGATCGAATATTTTTCCCCCATCGGCATGTACAGCTGGATAAAGTCGGCGGAGCCTATCGGGACGTTCTGGCCGATGCCCTGCCTTTTGTTCATCAGCACGATTTTGTCCGGTTTATATACATCGAGGAAGGTCTCGAGCATAACATAGGCGCCTCTTTTTATCGTCAAGGTACACTCCGCGTTTTCACTGAGGTCGAACCGCTTGGTCTCCGAAACATAGTAAGAGCTATAGTTCTTGGTCTCCTTGATTATCGCCGGAAAATCGTAGCCATCATGGCTGCGGAGCGCCCGGACATTGGCGTAAAAATAATACGCGCCGCTCTTCAAATGCTTGAACACCGCTTTGCCGCTCTCATCCGTCCGGGCCCGCGCTTTTTCCTTGCCAGCCAGATTGGCCGGCATGGCATGAAGCTCGACATCGCTGATCGGCTGGCCGTCCTCGTCCTGCAGCGTCACGGTAAGGGTCGGCGGCAAAACATCCTTTTGCCCCTCCGGCCCGTTGCCCGCCGCATAACCGCCGCGGACCGGCAAGCCGCAGGCAATAATGACGAACGCCACGACAACCGCCAGCGGCAACCGCCGGTATCGCTTAAACCATTTTGTCACAGGCATCCTCTTACCTCCGCTCATGTAAGGCGCTCAAACAGTCTACTGCTCCGGCAGAATGCGTACAGAAACGGTCAACACGCCGACCTTGTGGGTCATTTGCTTGGTTTCCTGGCTGAATAAATACTTCAGGAAGGGTATGTTCATCAATATCGGAATGCCGCTGACCGACCGCGTTTCGGTGTCGCCGGCGAAAACACCGGCAACATAGACGCCGCTGTCCGCCCTCACGAGCCCTGTAGTTGTCAGCGTCTTGGTGGAAAATTCTTTGGCCGACTGCTGCCCTACCTGGACACTGCCGGTAACCAGCGCCATCTGCATATATACATCAAGCTTCACGACACTCTCGGACGGCCTATCGGCATTATACTTGACAATCGTGGGGGTAATCTTGACATCGCTGCTGATCGTCTGCGAGGTCAAGGTTGCATTCCCGTTGCTGTCGGTCGTCTGCAGAGGAACGATTGTCTGACTGAGCAGCTCGCCCTGAATACCGTTGGGGGTATAAATATTACTGCCCATGATAACCCGGCTCTTGGACAGCGACCTGGTCAGCTGGGCGTTGAAGCCCAGCGCGCCGCTCGTCGGCGCCGGCATCCCGGTCGTAAGCGTATCGGTGACCGAGCCCTGCACCGTCTTCACCCATTGCCCTATATTGGGGAAAAATTGATAAGTATTGCTGCCGACCGAACGCTGCCACGCACTGACGCCGTAAGTCACGTTGCCGGTGAGCGACGACCAGTCGATCCCCGTAGACTGGTTATTGGCCATATCCAACTCGCGCAGATAAGCGGAAATTATTAAGAGGTGCGGCCGGCCCACCTCCGCCAGCAGCGCTTGCAGCTTGGCGGCCGCGTTTCGCAGCTGCCCTTCGTCCGTCCCCGACAGCAGCGCCATCGCCGGCGCGCCCTTCGGCTGCAGCAGACTCACCGACATACCGGCGAATTCGGGCATTTGCTGCAAATAGGTCAGCAGGTTGGTCACCGCCGGCGCGTTGCCGTGAACCACCGGCAGCGCTACCGTGCCATTTTCCACCGCTATATCCGAAACATTTCCTTCGGCGTAAGCCGGAGCGGCATATGCGCCGATGAACACCAGCGCTGCCGCCGCCAGCAACAGCATTTTACCGATGATCCGGCAGGCGTTGTTGTCAGTACGCATAGCCATCCTCCTTCGTTACAGGCAGAATGCGCACTGCCAGGGTCAATATCGACGCCGAGTGTTGCAGGCTTACCGATTCGGAAGAAAACAGATACTTGAGTACCGGCACATTCATCAGGATCGGAATGCCGCTGCTGGATTTGATCCAGGCGTCGCTCGCGAACAGCCCGCCGATGATCCGCTCGTTATTGGCCTTCGTATAAAGAGTGGATGTTAAGGTTTGCACGGTATACTGCAGAGCCGACGAGCCGCCGCTGAAGGTCACCGTATCCGTCGGCACGCTCAGCTGCACGACTACGTCGAGGCGGACGACGCTTTCCTCCGGCCTCTCCGCGTTGAACTTCACTATTGTCGGCGTTATCTTTACATCGCTGCTGATAACCTGGGTATTGAAGGTAACGACGCCGTTCGAAGTTAGGGGAACAGGCATCGAATCATCATTCTTTATCTCGGCCGTTGTGCCATTGACAATATTGATCTCGCTGCCGACAATGACCTTGCCCTTCGACATCGCTTTCGTCAGGCTCGCCGTGACGTTTACGGGATTAGTCAGCCCGACCGTGTAACCGCTCGTGCTCTTCGTTATCGTAGGCTGCTTATTCAGGCTGGGCGGCGCCGCCCCATTGCTGTCCCATTCCCGTGTGTACGTCGTCGTTACCCCTGTCGTCAGACCGCCCTGCACACCGTTGGGAAACCACGATAACCCCGCCTCGTCGTCATTTTCTATCGTTATTTCCCGCAAATAGGCGGCAACCACCAAACGATGGGGCTGTCCCATCTTGCCTACGATAGTTTTTAGTTTCTCGGCCGCATACCGCAGCCGGTCTTCACCCTGATTGCCTGCCAACAGAATCTTCGGTTTTGTCCCGACAGGAGCGAACAGCGTCATGCTGATCCCCTGAAAATCCGGATCCTGGGCCAGCGATTGCAAAAGACCCTGTACCACCATCTCATTGCCGGGCATTATCGGCAGAATGACGACGCCGTTGACGAGGCGATAGCCGGCGACATCGGCGGCAACAGCCTCCGCAGGCGTCACCGGTGCGTTGGCAGCGTCGTTCACGGCATCCTGGGCCGCCCAGCCCCTCGCGCCATAGCTCAAGAAAAACAAAGCTGTCGCGAGAACGATGAAATACGGCCGTATGCTGTGCTTTTTTAACGACAGCTTCATGAGACCACCTAATCCCCAAATGCTATTGAAAGTTTCTTTTCCTATGCCCTAAAAAATGTTACTCGTTCTCGAACACGTAGATGCTCTTCCAATCCTTCTTCATGTCGACAACCGTCCAGCCTTTCGCCCGTGCTTCGTCCAGCGCCTTGTCAAGGCGGCCGTAGACGGATGTACGGTCATAAGCCCATTCGCGCTCGGCGTCGGTGTGGTGGACAAGGAGCGCGAACCGCGTGTCTTTGCCGGCCATCGTCCACTGAAGCATTTGCAGATCGCCGTCAGAGTTGCCGAAGGCGGCGATGGGACGGCGGCCGATGTACTGTTCAATGCCGATCGCTTTGCCCGCGCCTCCATCGATAAAGCCGACCTCCGGCAAAAATACTATCACCGGCTTGCCGTCGCGCATCTTGAATTCCGTCTTGATACTGCTGCCGACCACCTGCTCGGGAGGGATGCCATAAACCCTTTCCGACAAGGGGCGCATGAAATCGGCCAAACCGCCGGATACGATGAAGGTCTTAAAACCGTTGGATCGCAGATACTCAAGCAATTCGCGCATAGGTTGGTAAGCCATTTCCGTGTACAGTCGGCCGGTCTTCGGATGCCTGGCCGTTGCCGCCCAGTCCTTGACGGTCTGGGCGAACTCTTCCGTGGTGTAGCCGGCGTGCGTGGCATAAACGAGCTCGAGCATGGTATTATAGCCGCCGGCGTGGACCGTCTTCAGGTCGCCCGCCAGCACAGCCTTGACCGGCTGTTTATCATGCCATTCGGGGTGCGACGGCGCCAGCGCCTTGATGCGGTCGTACAAAAAGGCCTCCGGGAAATACATCGGCTGCTCGGGCCACAGCGTACCGTCATTGTCGAAAGTGGCGATACGCTCCGCAACCGGGACAAAGCTCGGCGAGCCTGGCCGGGTCACTTCTTCGACAAAGGTTATGATGGCCTTCTTGGTTGCGGTATCGTTCCATGACGGCAGCGGATCGGCAGGCACGGCGGCAAAGGCCGTGTTTGCAAGCAACAGCAGGATAAGAAAGCTCTTCATAAGTAGATTCTGCATTACTATTCTCCTTATAAACTCAGATTGCGTATTTGCTGCCGCCCATTTCAAAACTTATAGACTACCGTAAGTTGCCCGTAATCGCCATGCATGCGATTCGTCTCACTGAGGTCATGGAGCCACTTGGCGACCACCGAAACCTTTCCCTTGCCAGCCTTGGGCGTCCACAGAAGAGCCGGCCCAATACCGTAGGCTTCGCCCTTGAAACTGCCAAGCACAGCGCCGCTGCCGCTGTCGCCCGACACCTGGCGGTAGTAATAACCGTGGAGACCCACGGCAAAGCTTGGCGTAAGGAACTGGTTCGCCGCGAAATCGACGTGGAACTCATTCCCCGACCGGTAATTAGTGGCGGTGTTCGTCTTATTGACCATGATGCCGGGCGTGACGGAGATTTCGGTCCCGGTCTTGGCATTGAGCCACGTAATGGTCAAGGAGGTGTCGAAACTCCAGTAATTCCTGCCGACATTGGCGAGATTGCCGGCAGTATACCCGCCTGTCGGGACAAAGATCGATTCGACAAGCTTATAATGGAAATCGCCCTTCCCCCAATACAGCGCCGCCGAAACCACCGCATCGCCGATATCCGTTTTGCTGTCGGTTGCGCTGCGGGCAAGCGAAGCTGTCCCGACATTCGCCCGAACGCCCATATGTCCCACGGGAACAGCCGCGCCTATCTGCAGCCGGCTGCCGAGAACAGGCTTCTCAAATGTATAGAAGCCCCCGATATAATCGTAAAAAGCCTCGGCTTTCAGATCCAGATGAACAGCTCCGCGCAGCACGGCCTTATGAGCCGTTCCGTTGTAATACAGCATCTGGCTGGCCATCATGAATCCGGGGGCAGGCGGCACGGCGGCGGCGAAGGTTGTGGAGGAACCGGGGAAGTAATGGCTTGACGCCCCTTCCGTGGCCTGCGCCGTTTGCATCCCCATAATCAGGCAGCACACCAGTAGGGGAACAACAAGCATTCGCTTCATAAGTGGCTTCTCTCCGTTCTTGTAGCAAGATTCGTTGCCGTTCAGCTTGGGGTTACCGTTACTCGCGTATCGGTGTGCCGCAATTGCTAATCTTCGCCTGCATCTCAGGGCTCAACTTTTTGACAAGCTCTGCATTGTACGAGCCGGAAGGGAGAAACGGCATCTCATTGTTGAATACCTGCTGAGCCCCGACGGCATAAGAACGCGAAATCGCTGCCGGCGAGCCGTCCTCGACGGTCGGATTAACGTTGGTTACAAAGATCGAAACCGTATTATCGCTGTTGCGGACAATCTCGAACGTGCGGAACTGCTGGGGGAAATCGCGCAGCGACGCCGTTTCGACCTGCCAGAAGCCAAGTTCGGGGCGTTCCGGATCAGGCGATGTAAACGCGGTGACGGTATTGATATGACGGTGGCCCGCTATCCACGCGATGAGATTGGGATATTCATGCAGCTTGGCAAAAAGCTCCCCCTCGGATACATAAGCGTCTTTGCTCCACGCCATCATGGAATCCCCGGATTCGACGCCTATCGGGATATGCGCGGCGATAATCATCAGCTTGCCCTCGGCCTGACCCTTTTCCAGCTCGCGCACCAGCCAGACATAACGTTCCTCGTCGATAGAGCCGTGGCCATAGCCGAGAGAAGGGGGATTGTTCGACTCGTCGTGCCTTTGGGTATCGTCGAGCACGATAACCTTGAGCGGCAGATCGGCCTTCGGTTCGAAGCTATAACAGGCAAAATCCTTGTCCACATTGGCCTGGCTGAAACCGTGACCGACAGGCTTGGAGGATGTTTTCAAAAACTCGCTCATCCACTCCTTTTTCGACAGCGAACGGCGGTCTGGATCGGCTGCCGCTACCTTCGGGGGAGTCGGAAAATCCTTTTCAGGTCCTGCGCCGATAATGTCCCCATAAGGCGTCGAGCCATCGATGGCGCCCATGTAAAAGCCCCGGCTGTCCAGACCGCGGGGATCGGCAAAGAGATTGCCCAGATTGACGATATTCTCGCCGACGAGACTCTGGCGAATATAATCGTTCGGCGGCATGAACCCCATCCAAAAATGGTCGTGGTTGCCGAGGGTCTGATACCAGGGGATATCAAGCCCAGCCGCCTTGTAAGGCTTCTGATAATCGATAGTGTCGGCGCCGGCATGCTTTCCGGAACTCGGCGCAATAGCTCCGCCGTCGAGAACATCGACATACCAGCGCAGTTCGTTATACTGAGTGCTGTTGCAGGTGTCGCCCAGGGAAATGCCGAAATCCAGAGGATTTTGCTTATGAATAGCGTTGACCGTCCGGACGACGGCGTCGAGAACATGGGTGGTATACAGCATAACCGGAGAATACCCTGAGGAAACCCCGCCTTTGTAACCATAAAAAATCGCCTGCGCAGGACTTTCCTTGTCGGAGATATGGATATCGGCTATCGTAAAAAACCGCAAAAGCCTGGCCGTCTTTTTAGCCGCTTTGCCGGCGTACGCGGCAGGCATGAGGTCCAACCTCTTTTCATAACCGACCCCCTCGGCGAACCGCCAGGCGCTGTAGCCATACTGGGCATATCTGGAGACCTTTGACGGCAGAATCTTCGGCGAAGTGGCCGGCACGGGCACGGGCACGATCGTACGCTCGACCGTCGTCTGGAAACCCGGCGCGGCCCCCACCGGGTGAAGCAGCCACTTGGCGCCGGGCAGAAGCGCGCCGCACGCCACCAGCGCCGCTCCGGCCAGACCGGTTTTGATGAATGTCCTTCTGGATAATCCTTTCATAAACCCTTCTCCTCCTTATTCCTGCCGGCGAATTCTCAGTGGTCAGAATATCAGCCGTCGCAAAAAACTCGCAAATTATACAAATTCCTTCTTTAATTATACAAAACCTCCGGAAAGTATCATTCGACCAGGGAAAACTTGCAGGTTTTTAAGGAAAATTAACGAAAATAAAAGAGCCATGCGTCACGTTGTCGCATGGTCCATAATAAATTGCTGCTATTTAACTATCCATCGGCATGCAAAAGATCAAAAAAAGCTGCTCTGGCCACATCCTTGTACACCCGGCTGATCGGTATCACAGTGCCGTCCCTCAGCACAAACTTATCGCCTGCGTATTGCTCGATATATAAAAAATTGACCAGATAACTTTTGTGAGACCTTATCCACAGCTTTGACCGATGAGACTGTTCGAACCCGTCCAGCGTCGTATAAACAGCCAAGCGCTTGCCATTGGCCAGTATAATCATAACCTTATTCTTCTCGCTCTCCAGATAAAGGATATCCGTGAGCAAAATCCGTTGGGTTGCGCCCCCGCTGGTAATCGCGATGCTTTCTTTCGCCGCTTCTTCTATCTGGTCGCATGCTTTGTCTATAACTCCCGCCAACTTATCCGCATTAATCGGTTTTACCAAATAAGCCGTGGCATTGACCTCATACCCCTCATAAACATAATCCGTCGAACTGGTCAAAAATATGATCCTGGCCAGCTTGTCCTGCTGACGGATCAACCGCGCGCACGTCATGCCGTCCATATCTCTCATGATGATATCCAGAAACACAATATCAAACTTCAGTTTTTTACTCTCCAGTACCGAATTCAATTTCTCGGCGCTGTCATAATCGAGAACTTTTCCGGCACTACCCTTGTTATGCAAATAAGCTTCCACAGCTTTACAGATATGGACTCTATCATTAAAATCGTCGTCGCATACCGCAATAATTAATATTCTTTTCCCCTCCCTCCCCGGTGGTAGCCCGCTGCCATCTTGCGCTACAAATGGAGGCCCTATACCGGGAACTAGCATTATTGTACAATATTTGCCCGATATTGTCTTCCATATAACAGACAGTCTTCTACAATGGAGGAAATCATATGGCGGAATCAACCCTGCTTCTGGTCAATATAAGCCGGGCAATCTTCTTCATCGCGAACCTTTGGCTTACATACTCCTTCCTGACCCCCAGGCGGCCAGTCTGGTTTCAGATTAGCGCCTACGCCGGCACATGGGTGGCCCAGTACCTGGCGCGTCTCCTCCTGACGCCGACGGGCCTCGACACGTTTTTGATCGGCCATATGCTGACCATATTGTACTTTATCCCCATTGCCCTCATTTTCAAAGAAACGCTCAACGCCAAATTTTTTGTTCTCTTCATGGTCACCTCTTTGTCCCTGTTCAATTTCCTCATCTGCCTGTTTCTGGAGCAAATAATCTTTGGCCGTATGGTGGGCGGTTTAGTTCTGGCGGGTCAACTGCTGGAACTGGCATCGATACCGCTGATAAGAAAACATATCACCCCCCATGTCAAAAACATCCTCGAAATCATCAACCTCCAGAATCCCCTTTTTACGGTGTTTCCGCTCCTGTCCTTCATCCTGCTGGCTTTCTACGCCGTACAAAGAACCTACCTGCTGTCCATTTTTATTCCCCTGGTATTATCGGCTGTCATCATCTCCATCGCCTATTACCTGATCGCCATATCCATCGACCGCACCAAGCGCCATCAACTGCTCGAAAAACAACTGGCCCTGCAGCGCGATCACTACCGCAACCTCAGCGACAGCATTACCGCTGCCAAAGCAAACCGCCACGACTTGCGCCACCACCTGGTGACAATCTCCGAGTTCTTAGGCAAAAAAGAAGCTGCCGCCGCCCACGAATATCTGAACACGCTCTGCAATCACTACGACGACAGCCATATCCCCACTGTCTGCCAAAACCAGTCCGCCGACGCGCTCATCTGCCACTACTTAAAACTGGCTAAGCAACAAGGCATCGAAGTCGACCTCAACCTGCACATCCCTGATAACCTGGGCATCGACGACCAGGACCTGTGCGTCATCATCGGCAACTGCCTGGAAAATGCCACCGAAGCCTGTAATAAAATCAGCGGCACCGAGCGGCGCTTGATTGATTTTAAAGCCTCCATCACTAAAGGATATCTGGTAGTCAAAATAACAAATACATTCAACGGTATCGTTCAGCCGCTGAACGACGGTTTTGTCTCTTCGAAAAAACATGCCGGCAGCGGCATCGGGCTATCAAGCGTGAAAACCCTTGCCGCCAAATATCACGGACAGTGCCTTACATCCTTCGATCACCGCGTTTTTAAAGTATCCATCTCCCTGAAACTCTCGGAAACGCATGCCGCGCCGGAGTTTATCAACATCCCCGGATAATATTCCGGTTTCAGCCCGCGGAAAGTTTCATCCCCACCACCAGCCCCGCCACAACCAACAACAAACCCGCGTACAACGCGGGTTTGTTGTTTTTCCGGCTTTGCCTGGCGGCGGCTGTGCCTTGCCCCGGTATCTGATACCGGGGCAAGGGGTTGTTTGCCGGACAATGGGGGACGTTCGTAGCGGAGCGCTGATAGCCAGTCGATATAAAAGTGCGCCAGTTGAAGCAGATGATTACTTTAATTCAGGGGATACTGAATGAGCGCGATTCGGCAACTGTTTCCGGAAGTTGCAAAAAGACAGCAACTTTGAATACTTGTTGTTCACAATAAATAGAGCAATAACCGTGGTATTTGGAAGTTAGCGCTTTCACACTGGCAAGCCCCATTCCATGATCATCGCCATCTTTTGAGGAGACAAAACTATCGCCTTGACGGAGGACGGAACCATAAAAAGAATTAGCAATTTTAATTACCAGATGATTCTTAGCTATGGTGGTATTAATGTCAATATAACGCAACTGATCTTGGGGCATTTTTACTGCAGGCTTCAACAGCGTTTTCCAAACAATTGCCAAGAATAACGCACAGGTCTTGATCATCAATACCTAAATCATTAGGCAAATACAAGTTTGCATTTACAGTAACACCTTGCTCCTGTGCTACCTTTAGGTGTATGATTCACCTACATCGTTTCACCCCAGAGGTGGAATACTTTGGATATGGATAAAGAAATGTTGAAACGATGGAAATGGGTTCAAACCTATCAAAAAACCAAAAATGCGGGCCTAACCTGCTTGCGATGCGGCATATCCCGACCGACACTTCGGAAGTGGTGGCGACGGTATCAAGACCATGGCTTGGAGGGGCTTAAGAGCCAAAGCCGACGTCCCCACAGCTCCATCCGGAAAGTGCAGGATTTAGAGCATGGTTGGGTTATGGAGCTTCGAAGAAAACGGAAACTTGGAGCACGCCGAATTGCCAATGAGCTTCGGCGACTATACGACTTTTCAATCAGCCTGGCTACGATACAGAAAGTCCTCGTAAAAGAGCAGTGCTCCTTTTTGCCCCGCAGGAAGCGCTCTGGGCAAAAGACACGCCGCTACAATCGCTCCATACCAGGCGACCGGGTTCAAGTGGATGTGATGAAGGTTAGACCGGGATTATACCAATATACGGCCATTGATGATTGCACGCGATACCGGGTTTTGGGACTGTATCCGCGACGAACCGCCGAAAACTCCCTGGACTTTTTGGAGAAGGTGTTGGAGGAGCTGCCGTTCCCTGTCCAGCGGATTCAAACAGATCGTGGATTAGAATTTTTCGCTTACTCCTTTCAGGAAAAGCTGATGGAGTATCACATCAAATTCCGCCCTATCCGCCCCGGCTCACCTTACCTGAACGGAAAAGTGGAGCGGAGCCAGAGGACTGATAAGGATGAGTTTTATGCCACTGTCGATCTGTACGATCCTGAGTTATCTACGAAGCTAGAAGAGTGGCAGGATTACTACAATTGTTTTCGTCCTCATCTTTCTCTTGGCAATCAATCGCCCTGGCAGATCTGGCTCGACAAAGCTGCTGTTACGCCACTAAGTGAAGAAATCTTTGCAACCTATGATGAATCACGGGAGACGATCCGCGATCAAGATTATGCCTGGGATTCGCGTTATCAAAAATTGAAACGATGAAGGTGAATCTCACACAGTAAGATATTTGTTATTAAAAATATAGCTCGGGCGAAGCCTCTTTAACCACTATGCATGCCCCGAGTCCGAGCGCAGTTGCTTTGATCAGGCTTGGCGTAATGCCTTAACCATCCTCTGGAAAGTATGTCTGTCAGGGAGGCCGCCTGCCTGGGCGGCCTCCCTGACATTAACTCCCAGGGAATGCGATTGCCTGTTGCTCTTCTTCGCTCAACAGCTTGTCCAGGTCGAGGATAATCAGCAGCCGCCCTTCCAGCTTGCCAATGCCCCGCAGGAATTGCCCGGCGTGGCAGACCGTCTGGGCCAGCTCGATGGCGCTGTCCTCTATCCGCAGCACCTCCGTGACCCCGTCCACCACCACTCCGACTTCCCGCCTAGCCGCCTCCACGATCACCGCCTGCGCACCGTCTGTCTTTTCGCGCACCAGCCCGAACCGTTTCGCCAAATCAATCACCGGGATTACCTTTCCCCGGAGGTTGATGATTCCCTCCATGTGGTCGGGGGTGTTGGGCAGTTTTGTCGCCCCGCCGTAGCGGATTATTTCCTTCACCTGGGTGATGGAAACGGCGTACTCCTCTTTCCCCAGCCGAAAGACGACTAATTGTTCCGACGCCATGTATTTCCCCCTCCCTATACCCGGAACCTGGCAACCGCCGACTGGAGCTCCTGGGCCAGTTTTGCCAGCGCCTGGCTGGAACTCGCGATTTCCTCCATCGAAGCCAGTTGCTCCTCAGTGGCCGCCGAGACGCTCTGAGCTTCGCCTGCCGACGTCTTGCTGAGGGTGTCTATCTTCCTGACCGAGCCTACGATCTGCTGGCTACCGCTCGCCATTTGCTGCACGGCCGCCGAAATCTCCCGCACCTGGCTTGAAACCTGCGACACCAGCGCCACGATTTCCCCGAACGCCAGCCCGGCGGCGTTGACCACTTCGGCTCCGGTCTTCACTTCCCGTGTACCGTCGTTCATCGCCACGACCGCTTTGTCGGTGTCCCCCTGGATCTCCCCGATCAGTTCGGCGATCTTCTTGGCCGCTTCCTGCGACTGCTCGGCCAGCTTCCGCACTTCCTCGGCAACCACCGCGAACCCCCTGCCCTGTTCGCCGGCGCGTGCCGCTTCAATCGCCGCGTTCAAGGCCAAGAGATTGGTCTGCCCGGCGATGCCGGAGATTGTATCGACGATCTGGCCGATCTCCTTCGAGCGCTCGCCCAGTTTGGCGACGACCTTGGCTGACGTGTTGACCGTATCTTCGATCTGGGCCATCTGACTGACCGCCCTATCTACCGCCTTGCCGCCATCCTTGGCTTTATCGGCAGCCTGAGCCGACTGCTCGGCCACCTGGTTGGTGTTGGCCGCAATCTGCTGGATGCCGGCCGACATTTGCTCGACAACCGCTGATGTCTCGTTGGCCGCCGCCAGTTGCTCCGTCGCCCCGTTGGCCACATCGGTGATCGAGGTCGCGATCTGGTTGGCCGCTTGGGCCGACTGATCAGAGCTGGCTGTCAGTTCTTCGGACGAGGCTGCCAGCTGTTCGGCGTTGGCGTTGATCTGCTGAATCAGAGTCTTGAGCTGAACTACCATCGTGTTGAAGGCCGTGGCCAACTGGCCAATCTCGTCCTGGCGATCCACCTTCACTTGTTCGGTCAGATCGCCGCCCGCCACCTTCTGGGCCACCGCCGCTAGCTGGTTGACCGGCCGGGCGATGCTGCGGGCCGCAAAGAAGCCGATAACAATGCCCAGCAGAGCGGCAATCAGGGCGGCGCCGATGGCCACAGTCGTTGCGTGACGTGCGTTGTTCGTCGCCTCCTGCATTGCTTCGTTAATCCGCTTGTTTCGATACTCCTGGGCCTCGTTGAGTTTATCGATCAGGGCCTTGGCTGCAGGCACCAGTTCCTGTCTCATCACCTGTAGCATTTCTTCCTGCTTGCCGGCCTGCACCAGGGGGATAAATTTCTTTTCAGCAGCTTCTTGATACTTGTCCTCCAAGGTTTTGATTTCGCTGGCCAGTTGTTTCGCCTCTGGTCTCCGTGCAGAGTTGATAAGGTCTGTTTCGATTTTTTCGTTGGCATCGGCGGCCTTCTTGTAGTCGTTCAGCAGCTGCGGATCTCTGGTGATATAATATCCGCGCAGGATAGCCACCTGGTCTGATGCGTTTTTACTGATCTGATTGGTTTTGAGCAGGCGGGGTAAATCTTCCTTGTCGACCTGCTCCACCAACCGCGCCGTGTCGTTGACCTCCATGATGGTGAAGACGAACCCCGCCGACGCAGTCAGCACCACCAGCATGAAAAAAGCCACCATTTTCATCGTCAAATTCATTTTCATGTTCTCTTTCCCCCCTAAAATATATTCTAATTTCATCGGCGGCCATCCGCCGGGGTACGCGACGCGATGTCTGTCCGACCTTGTCCCGTGCTTCGGGTGTTTTATTGGTTACACGCTTGTGGTGTCTTCGTCACCTTCAACGCCATAACAAGTGAGTTTGGACCGTTAGGTAGTTGGTCAACACTTGCGTCGATATTTCTGTGGAGTTCCGTACAGACAGCTGCCGTCGATAGCGTCCCATCCTGAAAGTACGCCTGTATAACTCGCCAGGAAATAGTGAACCTCCACTTTGCAGTCAAGGGCGCCATCCAGCCAGTGTCAATTCCTTTCGCGTTGGCGTCTTTCAACTTCCAGGGTTCAGCGCGAAGAACTTTACCCTGTCAAACCTCCAAACTTACGGTTTTGTATCGATCAGTTCATTATCCCGAAGTATCGGCTTTAACCGGAAATATCGCTACTACCCGGCATCTTTTTTGTCATCCGGACCCGGTTTCCGCGCTTGTTATAACTCAGTTTATCCGCCGCAGCTTTCATGAGGAATATACCCCGCCCGCAGTCGTTGTCCAGCACCATTTCGGGAAACTCCTCCCTGCCGGCCTGCTTCAGATGCTCCTGAAAATCAAAACCTGCGCTGTAGTCTCTTACTTCAGCGACTACTTCGTTGTTGCGCACACCTAGTGTCAGCGAAATTCCCTTCGTGGTCCGTCCGTACTTGAGAGCATTGTTCACCGCCTCGTTAATCGCCACTTCCATAAGGATGGAGTGCCTTGGGATAAATTGTTGGAAGTATTCCCGGATGAGAGTGCGAACATAGCGGAAACCGTCCCAATCGTAAAACCTCAGTTTTAAACATGAATTAAATTTGTATGTCATGGCACAATCTCGAATACCTTATTCAACCGGGTTAATTGGAAAAGTTCGCTTACCAGACCGTTGAGCCCCCTCAAGGTCACTCGCCCGCCCATCTTCACGGTCTGTTTTTGAACCGCGACCAATACGCCGAGTCCGGAACTGTCGATATAACCGACTTTCGTCATATCGAATTCGAAGTATTTGGCCCCGCTCTGTATTTTTTCTAGCAGCTCTTCCCGCAACACCGACGCATCCTCCACGTATATATCCCCCACAAGAGATACGGTAACCCGGTCGTCGACGGCCGTAATTTGGTGTTCCAGCATTTTTATCTCCTCCTTCGATTGAGATTTTCATCACTTGATTGAGATACACAGGGCGGAGCAGTCGTCGCGTCTACCCTCCGACTGGGTCAGTCGGCGCAACCACGCGACGGACGCATCAAAATCTGTCAAATTCAGTTCATCCTGCGGTAGAAGCTTCTGAAATCCGTCGGTGATAAAAAAGAAGTTGTCTCCCGAACTGATGTGGATGGTATTCTCCTCATAGACCGCATCGTTTTCGATGCCTACCAGCGAACCTTCACACACTATTTGACCGGACACACTGTTTATCGAAGCTAAGAAATGGGTGATCCCTCCGGCCACATAAGTAAGCGTCCCGTTGTCAAGGTCGATCTCGAAACAAAACGCGGCGGCGAAGGAGTCATCGTTAAAATATCGCATCGCCTCTGCGTTCACCCAGCCCATTTTTTCCTTCAGGGATATATCACTTTCAAATGCCTGGGAAAAAAGAATCATTAGCGCTGAAGTCTTTAACGTGGTTGCCAGACCGTGTCCCATGATGTCGAATAAGAAGCCCGATAGTTTTTTCCCGTTACTTAACCACTTGTAGCCATATAAGTCCCCGCTGACGAGATGGACCGGCTCGAAGATGGTCTCGATGCAAACCCGGTCCATTGTAACAGGAGGCGGCAAAAAACTGTGCTGGACAGCGGCGGCCAGGCGGAAATCATTGTGTAGCGCCTCTTGCCGGCGGCGGTTTTCCGTTACGTCACGGACATTGATCATGACAACATGCCGGGCGTCGACGAGCACCATGGATGCGCTGATTTCGACGAAAAGCAATCTATTGTCTTTGGTTCGAAATTGACGGAGACCGGTAACTGTTTGATTTTCATCGAGCTTTTGCCGGCATTCCGCCAAAGCATCGGCTTCTTTCGATACACTGATATCCCCGAGAGTAAGCTCCACAATCTCCGCCGAACTGTAGCCGAGCATCGCCATAAAACGGCTGTTGGCCTCCTCGACCTTCCCGGTATTGGGGTCAAAGGTAAAAATGCCGTCGGAGGATTGTTCGAGCAACGACCGGTATCTATTCTCGCTTTGCCGCAGCCGCTGTTCAGCCAGCCGGCGCTCGGTTATATCTTCTTTTACGGCGACGAAGCGGGTGATAACCCCTTCCCGGTTGCGGAACGCCGAGATGCTCGCCGACTCCCAATACAGTTCACCGTTCTTTTTTTTGTTTTTGAATTCTCCGTACCAGGCCTTTCCGGCGAGAATTGTGTCCCAAAGCCGCTTGTAATGTTCCTGCGTATGATACCCTGAATTCAGAACCCGGACATTCCGGCCGATAGCCTCCTCTGCCGTATATCCCGTGGTTTCGCTAAACTTGGGGTTGACGAAAACAATGTCCCCTTGGATGTCGGTTATAACAACCATGCTGGCGCTTTGTTTAATGGCATGGTACAGCATGCGGCTTTCGCTAAGATTTTTGTTTTGCTCGGTTACGTCGCGGACCAGCACCAGCACCTCTTGCTCACCGCTGGAAAACAGTCTGGCTTCGCGGTCACATCTGACGCCGTCGGCATTTATCCGGTATTCGAGCATTTTTACCGAATCGTCCGTCAGTGCCTCCCGCGCCTTCGCTACATAGCTATCAGCGATATCGTCCGGAAGAATGTCGTAGATATTCTTACTTTCGTCGCCGGGAAAGATCTGGGCGGCGAACTGCTTTGTCGGCATGATCTCGACGATGGTGCCATCCGCCAGCATACGAAAGAGGAAATCCGGCAGGGAATTGACAACAGCGCGGTACTTTCTCTCGCTGGTTTTTAACGCAGTTTCCGCCTTTTCGCGCCCCGATAATTCGTTTTTAAGATTACTGTTTGCGGCGCATAAATCATGGAACATTGTTTGATAAGGCGCTTGCAACGTTGCCTCGATCAGCGCCTTATACATGAAATAGAACGACAGGTAATTAAGCACATGCGCGACCATGAAGGCATTTGATTCGACGGTTGTATTTACTTGTATCAGTTCACAGCCGATGGCCGTTAGCAGCGCCAGAAACATAAACCGGTATACCACGCCGGCAATTCGCTCCCGGTTTTTATTGAGCAAATAGAACGCGCCGCCTAATAACACGACGTTTAGACCGGCGACTTCGAGGATCATCCTTTGATCCGCGTTCCTGATAAATATAGCCAATACCGCCAATATGAGGGTATATGCCAGCAATATCGCCGTCGATTTTATGTTGCGTCTCAGGAAGTAAAACGAGGCAAGCAACGAGATGCTCTCGATCAAGCGTGCCGCAAGCCATAATGGCTGCTGACTCAAGGACTCCAGCCACAATTTATGCTCGACAAATCCATAGCCGGCCAGCGCGTGCAATAGATTCAGAAGTCCCACGGAGCCGAAGGCCAATCCCAAAAATACAAAGAAGTGGTTGCGGGAAATCCGGTAGGTATTCAGGGCAATTATGAACATACCAAAACTGACGCCTGTCGTCAGCACTTCGACTGCGATATGAAAAAGATAATGTTCCTGATAATAATGAAAAACTACTACCAGAACGGCAATCAACAATAAGGGAAAGATACCGAAGCCGATAATCTTGCCATCCTTCCAGATCTTATTAGTTTCCACTTATATAACACTGCTTTCCGGCGTAGAGTATGCTTCTGATTCGATCAATTGGTTAAATATCGCTACCAGGGAGGGATCGAACTGGGTTCCGGCGCATGACTTAAGCTCGGTTAGCGCGTCTTCCATAGACATGGCTTTACGATACGGTCTATCGCTGGTCATGGCGTCGTATGCATCCGCTATCGCGAGCATTCTGGCTTCCAGGGGTATCTCGGTTCCCGTCAGGCCAAGCGGATAACCGTTGCCGTCCCAGCGTTCATGATGCTTGAGAATAAAATCTGACAGCGGACAGAGCTCCACGGACGCTTTGGCGATACGGTAGCCAATCTCGCTATGGCGTTTTACTTCCTGATACTCCTCGGCTGTCAGCTTTCCGGGCTTAAACAGTATCCGGTCCGGAATCCCCACCTTGCCGATATCATGGAATTTAGCGAGCAGTCGTAGTGTCGATATTCTATTGTGCTGCAGCCCATGGCGCTTACCGAACCGCACAAGCAGTTCCTCGATTCTGGCAACGTGCGCCTCGGTTATAAGGTCGCGGGCTTTGAGCAGCCGCATTACGATCTCCACAATAGCGCTGCGTGTGCTTTGGCTGCTGTGGAACTTTTCGCGGTACATGTTATTATCGGCTTCCCGCAGCACTTCGTTGAGGTCGCCCCGTTGCCCACTGCTGAGCGCGTACCCAATCGAGAGCGTAAGCGGTAGCGACCGGTCCGACGCAAAACACTTTTCGATCTCGTTTCGTATTCTTTGGCAGGCCTTGTCCAAAATTTGCTCATTGCAGCCCGGCAATATAATAGCAAACTCGTCCCCGCCCATCCGGGCTATTATGTCTTCTTCCCGGAAACATTTCGTAAGTATCCCGGCCAGTATCTTCAGATGCATATCCCCGGTAATATGTCCCAAAGAATCGTTGACCAGTTTTAGGCCGTCGACATCGCAGGCTATGATCCCGATGGCGGAGTGATCACCGTCTTCAAGCCGTTGCAATTCGCCTTCAAAAAACCGCCGGTTGTATAATCCGGTCAAAGAATCCTTTATCGACATTTCTCTTAAGCGACTTTCAGCCTCATGGCTTTCCGTCACATCCCGGACAAGAATCAAAACTTCCTGACGGCTTTTCGCTGCTAGGACCCGCACTGCGCGAAACCTTTTTTCTCCGCTGACAAGAACTTCGTAAGTGAACGACCGCGATTTACCTTCGTCCAAGGCCTTGTGAACATTACAAAGATACTTTTGGGCTAGGTTCTTGGGAAGAAACTCGCACAAATTTCCAAAGCAGTCCTTGCTATTGTCAAAAAGCGTAACAAACCCATCGGGAACATGGAGGTCCAGTATTTTGCCGCTGTTATCCACCCTCAGCACCATATCCGGCAACGCGCCGAGTATAGCGGCATACCTTTCCTGGATTTCGCGGTAAGCTATCTGCACCTGCCTGCACTCGGACACATCGCAGCTTATTTTCGTCATTTTCATAAACACCTCTTCCAACGCGGGGCTACTATCGGCTTGATACCGGCAGTATCGTTGCATAAATCGTGCCAATCGCCACGAAGCCTTGCTGCCAAAGGTCTTCTGTGCGGATAATTCGCTAGCAAAAAAAAAGAAAGGCAATTGTGCCATTTCCGCACAGCTACCTTTGTATTGCCTGAAAACCGCTTTATTTCGCCGCCTTCTCCAGCAGGCGGTATATCGAGCGGCGGGAGATCCCCAGATACTTGGCTGTCGCCGTCTTATTGCCGTTGTTTTTGCGCAGCGCGTCCAATACTATTTGGTCGACGTGTCTGTCTAATAACGACCCCTTTTTCTCCAGGTATTCAGGCAATGCCCCCACCGGTCCCGAGATAATATCAGTCACGAAATTGGCGTTCTCCAGGTGGTCCGGTTTAAGCTCCTCACCATCATGCATGAACACCGCCCATTCGATCGTGTTCCTTAGTTCGCGGACATTTCCAAACCATTGATGGCCCAAAATGGCCCGGGAAGCTTCCTCGCTTATCCTTTTAAAGCCCTTATTTCTTTGCCTGGTAAACTGGTTCAGGAAAAACATCGCGAGCGGCATAATTTCTTCTTTCCGCTCCCGCAGTGGCGGAATGAAGATGTATCCTATCCGGAGGCGGTAATAAAGATCCTGACGAAACTTTCCTTCGGCCACCGCCTCCGTCAGGTTTACGTTGGTGGCACAGACCATCCTGGCATCTGTGCGCACTTTAGAAAGACCGCCAACTCGGTAATACTCCCGTTCCTGGACGACCCGCAGCAGTTTAGCCTGCAGTTCCAGGGGAATCTCACCCACTTCGTCCAAAAAGATCGTTCCGCCCTGTGCGGCGTCGAACTTGCCATGCTGGTCCTTATTCATCCCGCCGGTAAAAGACCCAGCCTTATACCCGAACAACTCACTTTCAAACAGACTTGGCTGGAGCGCCGCACAGTTGATATCGATAAACGGCTGATTGGTTGGCTTGCCGCCGTCATGGATAAGCCGGGCTATCAGCTCTTTACCCGTTCCGGTTTCTCCCTCAATCAATACCGGTATTGACCGGTCCGTATGGTATTTTATCGCCGCATTTACGACCCGACGCATCTGGTTGGAAAAAACGTTGATTGTATTGGTATTTCCCCAGCTTGTTCTCTTGGCCTTGCGCATTTTTTCATCCGGTTGTGCGTTCAAGCACGAGTCTCCACGCTTCGTGGGCGATATCTGCTCTTCGATTCTATTTATGACCGCCGCAAGCTCATCGACATTGACAGGTTTGAGCAGGTAATCGTATGCTCCCATGCGCAGGGCTTCGATTGCCGATTCCATGGAACCGTGCCCAGTGAAGAACACTACATTCGTCGCCAGGGAAAGCTGCGAAACGGCACGTAGCAAATCGATCCCCGACATATTCGGCATCTTGATATCCGACAGCACCACAGGGAAATCACATTTATCGCATAGCCTGATTAACGCCTCGCCGGCGCTCCCGCACTCGTCGACATGGTGACCCAATACCTTGAGAAACCGGCTTACGCTTGTCCGGCTGTCAACATCATCGTCAACCAAAAGAACTTTCACTTTTCTATCTCTCTCTTTCCCCACTACACTGATACAAAGTTATTAGCATTAAGCGTGCCATTCACTCCGCACGCTGTCCCTCGACATAGAAAACGCAAGAAGTGTGACAATACGACGCAATTAGTGCTAATTTGACACACCGACCTCCTAACCCGCAATTCCTGATTCTGGTGGAAAGATGATCCGGAAAATTGCCCCCCCGGAAGAATTATTGTAAGCATATATATGGCCGTTATAAGCGCTTACGATATTATGCACTATCGCCAGGCCCAATCCCATATTCGTCTCTTTGGGATGTCGCGAAGAAAACGGCTCGAAAATTCTCATCAGTTCTTCTTCGCTTATGCCTGTACCGTTGTCGAGAACCTCTAGGACGATGCCCCCTCTAGCCACGGCCTTAATCTCAATGACCTTTTCACGACCGGTTACATCCACAAGTGATTGCGCGGCGTTCTGCAGAAGATTTACGATTACCTGCTCAAAGTGCAAAGTGTTTCCCCGCACTGCAGGAAGATTATCCTCTATATTCGCCCTGAGGGTAACTCCCTCGAATAGCGGCTGATTGGCAACTATATCGATCGCCCGTTCGGCCACGGCGTGTAGAAGAACGGGCTCGTGACTGGAATAATCATGCTTGACCAGCGCCCTGATACTTTTTATTATCGAGTCGATACGGTCTGCCTGCCTCGCTATCGACTCGAACTCTCTTAGCATACCCGCCTTAGAGTGTCTAATCTTTTCTCTGGCCGCATATACTGCCCCGGCTGCTGATACCTTTATCGAGTTAAGCGGCTGGTTAATCTCGTGAGCAATACTGGTGGCCATAACTCCCAGTGAGGCCATCGTCTGCGCCTGCTCTACCAGTCTGTGAGCTTCGAGGTTTTCCTGCTCCGCAACCCTCTTTCTGGTGATATCCCGCACCAACACTATCGCTTCTTCATCGTTGTAAGCGACGATTCTTGCCTCACGGAATTGCTTATTCTCTCCCGTATTGATTTTAAACTCAAAGACCTGTACGACTCCAGTCGTTAGTGCCGCCTTAATGTGGCCCAGATAAAGTTCGGCCAGTTCCGCAGGAAAAAGCTCGTACAAACTTTTGCCAACCTGCTCTGCAAAAGGGCGAAATGGCTCAAATGTGCCTCCCTGCGCAGAGGTTATTATGCCTTCGCGATTCATTCGGAATTTCAGATCGGGAATTGCGTTTAGCAGCGCCTCCCTTTCCTTCTCCCGCATGCATATATCTTCGAAGAAGCGCTTGCGCTCGACCGAATTGACTATTAATTCGGAGACTGTTTTCAACCAGGAGATTGCATCGCAATCCCATTCGATCTCGTTGTAAATCATGCCTAACCCCAGATAACCCATGATATTTCCTGCAACCGTTATCCGAATTAGCAGCACCGATTTGAGACCGAAGTACTCCATAAACTGTCTTTCGCTTCGAGCTTCCGGCGGCAGTTCACCCACCGATGAGATCGCCAGGTAGTCGTATTCCCAGAGTTTCTCTACTCCCCAACTATACTGTTCACGATCTAAGCTTTGAAAATTTGTATAACGATCATCATATTCCTTAGCCCAAAAGTGTGTTATTTCGCTCCTGAAACCCTCATCTTTGTCCAGTATGACGAAACAACGATCGGCTCCAGCGAACTCACCGACATCTCGCAGGACTTCTTGGATTCTGCCTTCCACATCTTTAATGGGGCAAACCAGTTTTTTCGATATTGCGGCAACTATCTGCTCGTTTTTTAGTCTCAACCTTAGAAGTTCTTCCGCTTTCTTGCGCCGGCTTATATCGCGCGCAACCAATATCACAAGCCGCTGTCCGTCCAAATCAATAATATTGGCGTTGAGTTCCACAGGAATCGCACGCCCTGTTTTTGTTAGGAGCACTGTTTCAATCACCGTTTCTGTGTCAGTACCCTTTCTAAGAATCAAAGATATGTCGCGTTTCGATACCTCTGCGCATATATCTGTCGGATTCATTTGGAGAAGGTCCTCTCTGGAGAATTCTAGCTGCTTGCAGGCTGCTTCGTTGACATCAACAAAAGCATCCACTCTTTCGATTGGATGCAGCAGAAACACAAAAACAGCATCGGTTATACTGTTGAGAAGAAACCGATAATACTTCTCTCCGTTTGCTAACTGGTACGCCGCTTGGCCCTGCAAAGTAGCACATCTCCTCCTGAAAGAAATTAGAACGCCTATCATCTTACATTAAAGGCATCCACACATTACCTTGGAATTTAACTGCTTCTAGCACTGTCGTATAGGGTAATTTTATAAATAGGGATAATCAATAGTTTGACGATTTCGAGTCAAAACCTTTGGAATATCTTGGGACATTCCCTACTGATAGATATGAATCGTGTCGCCGACTATTGCCTACTACGATGGTATCTTTGCCGACGACTCCTCAGGCCATTCTATGTATTCCACCAGCCTCGCTCAAGTAGCTCCTAAAACTCCGACTGTTTACAGTAAGTTGATGCTGGTTCTCCGGAGCAAGGCGACGCATCTTATCTTACCCGCCTGCTTAATAAACGCCAGCTTCTGGCCACTCATTGAGCCGCCGTGGGGGATCATGAGATTCAGCAACAGCCGCACAAGTGTACCATTGCCTGTATTTTCTACCATGCCAAATTCAAACAATATATACTAAATTGTTTAATAAACACGCGGCGCGCATCACATTTGCCTGCCTATTCATGGCCAAAATATCCATTTTACGGTATGGTATTCGACAGAAGATGGTATCTTTTGTTTAGCTATATATTGGACTGTATGCAGGAGTGCCCCTTACAACCGCAAAACCACCGTCCCGGGACGGTGGTTTTGCGGAAACCCTATAAAATTTCGCAGATCCAAGCACTATATATATGTCAAAGGGGTTGGCCAGCTTTATTCTCAATAAAGGCCCGACTTCCTTCACACTCAACTGAAGGAACAACATAATGGCCAAAGCAGTTTGCACCATTTCGGTGTCCGCTTTGGCCATTATCGTGTCTTAGTCACATCGTGGTCATTTTTAGTGGGATTTGCATGGTGGAGTCGAGGCGTGACCTTGCAAATCCAATAATTTTGCAGCTACAATGCATTGACACCTCCCATGAATCTTGTTAATCTAGCACATATAGGAGGATGCCATAAAATGACAATTGTTGCAACTTGGTTAAACAGAGAATCTGGGGTACCAAGATTATGGTCAGTCAGTGACAGCCGACTTTCCTTGCCCAGCTCCGTATTTGATTTCGGTGCAAAGTTATTCTCCATTCGCCTATCATGCTTAGAAGCAGGCCCCGACGGTTTTATCAACAAGGTGCATTTTACGAACACAATTGGGTTTTCTTTTGCTGGCAGTTCTTTACTGGGATTAAATCTCCATGCATTGCTTAGTCATTTTCTAGGAAATCTAACCTCTCCTACGCAGCAACGAGAAATCCCTTCCATGGAAGACGTTGCGAACTTTGCAAAGAACCTTCTTGAACATTTAATTCAAGAACACCAAATGACAATGGTGCAAGGGACTCCTCCCGTATGCGAAGTCGCAATCAGCGGTTATTGTATAAAAAAAAGCGAATTCCAGGTTTTCCATCTTTCTCCTGTCCCCGGAATCGGTCCGATACAAGTTAACGTTTCCAAAATTGATTTTTCAGATGAGCAGACCGTTCACCTACTGGGAGATCACAAGTCTGAAATTGCTAAGCTTATCGAAGATGCTCGGCTTATCCTCCCCGAAAAGAATATAAAGTGGTGGAGAGCTCCGCAAAATGTGATTGAAAGAGTAATCAGAGATAAGACATTCTCAACAATTGGAGGCGATTTACAACTAGGGTTCACCACGCATTTTGGTTTTCAACTTGTATCTTTGTGCCGCCCAATAGAGGAAGGGAAACCATCTGCGACATTTTTCCACCAGAACATCGACGTTGGCTCGCCCAAATTTAACGCTATAGGACCTTGCATGCTTAATATTATGGCAATGGCCCCACTTTAACCCATATTTTCCCATTCGCAATGAAGATACAAGGGATCACTTCTTTTGTATCAATAATCCAGTCTTACCCATATTTCCGGTTTTAGCTGGTGGAGGTACCCGTGACCTACCAAAACAGCAAACAACAAAAAACCCGCGTACTACGCTGTCCATTTAAGCATAAAATGTCGTTCTATTAAAGGATATCTTGGCGCGATTTGGTGTATGACCCGCTTTTCCAAGCCCTCGTAAAGCCTAATACTAAAGCATAATGTGGCGGAGATTTATTATTAAAGCAAATAATGGCGGAGAATAACTTTAATGTACAAAAAAAGAGGCTGCGAAGCAGCCTTTTTTAGGACATTCCACCACATGCTCGTCTTTGAGGTTTGCACTCGCCGACCCTTCTCTTCTTTATTGGGAGCATACGTTGAGGCGCCGGAATATCTGCGGCGGGTAATTTTGATGTAAGCAACATCTCCCGCAACTCGCGATTCATTTCTGGAGTCTCCTTTATAGCATTTTCACTATATATTGTCTCCCTAGCTATTGCATGTGCAGTTTCGAGACTCGGGGCTCTATTAATAAACAATTCCTTCGTCAGTTCCTTATGCCCTTGATTTAATGCAAAGGAGACTGCGTTATCCAGCCAACTCTTTAAAGTTCCCGTACAACCGAATGTCCTTAGAAATATTAACTCGACCTCTGATAGCAAATCAGGCTTATTCTCAAAAGGCATTGCTTGCACAAAAGTATTAATCAGGCTGCAAAACGTTTTCATGTCTTCTTGGTCGTTCGGATTATAACGTGGAAAGTGTACTTCACGACAACGTCTACCAAGCTGACCATTTAAATTACGCATTGCCAAGAGGTCATAAGTTCCAAACAGTATAATGGGTACTTCGGCACAATTTGCCAACGACTTCAAGATATCGAGCTGCTTCCTGAGAACCCACGAGCTTCGGACAGAACACCAATGTTGTGCTTCGTCAATAAGAATAGCCTTAGGTCGTCGAAATTTAATTGCGTTTTCAAGGGTACGACGTAACTGCGTTTCCCCTCGACGTTCAGTAATCGTCGCGAACGAGGTCTGCGGGAAGAGGGAGCCCTGAGGTCGCAAAACCGGGTCCTTTAAGTCGGCTAACAGTCGATGATAAAAGTCGGCCCAGTCGATTCCATTTCCTTGGCTCGGGCTGATTACTTCTGTTCTAGCAACCGCAATATGCCCTGAAGAACCCGTATCTGCTGACATTTCCTGGTTTAGAGTTTCTGCAACCAACTTTAGCAGCGTTGTCTTTCCGACACCAGTGGGTCCATATACTAACACAATTGGGCTTCCTACCTGCTCCTTGACGATACTGATTATCTCCTCGTGAAGTCCTTTGATTTTGGGGTGCTTTGCGATATACTTGAAGAACTTGTCCTTCGCTTCTAATGCCGGAATATCCATCATTTTTCACTCTCCTGTTAAAATTGTTCATATACTTGAAGCTCGCCTTTAGCGACGTCCCAGATACAGTCAACAGTATCGACGGCAGCGCTATCAGTTTCTTCATCATAATTATTTACAAGCACTTCAGCCTCACCTTGCTCTCTTTGCTCCTCCTCTTTTTGGTGAGATTTGGCCAAGTGCGTGCTAATCGATTTGCCATTGGGGGTTATGCCTTTGCTAATCAGTTCCTCCGTGGCGGCCTTTACATCCCAGTAGTCGTAGTTCTCAAAGTTATAGTACGGGCTCCTAAGTTCGACCACCTTTCCGTTAATACGGGCGTAAGCTACCCCAGCATTGAAGGGGTCATAATATGCTTCGACCTTTTCCCCATGTAGCCGCCCAAACGAATTGTGCCAGTATGGTAAACGGTTGATAAGAACGCCTCTTGTACTGTTTACTGTCACCGTCCCCGTACGAACCGGCATCATGCTATTTAAATAGAAGTCATCAAAACGGATAATTTTTTGGTCCCGCCTCCCATGGTTCCTTGCGGACATCTCTCGCGCTTGGCGCGGGCTCATACCTAACGTCGAGTGCTCATTCGTGTCATATGCTTCATATGCCCATTCCATTATCGCCTCATTGAAGTCTTTAAGAGTCCAGACAGCAAGGTTCTTGGGGTTTATGGACTTCGTAACCAGTCGGACTTGCTTCATTATTTTTGTATTGCCTATTAAGTTGTGTACGAACTGGGTATTGGCTGTTCCGAATAACCGTTCGCAAACTGAACCCCACCTGGGTTGCGCGGGCGGACGAACCTTCTTCTCAACGTCGTATCGCGCGAGCAAACATTCGGTGTAGTTGCTGTGAAACTCTTTGCCTCCATCGGTCACGAGCACCTGTGGCAATCGGTTCCAGCGACGAACGCATTCCCTGAGCACCATCATCACAGATACTCTTGATGGCGGCGCAAACGTAATGTAAACCGCGAGAAGTGTTCGTGTGTAGGCGCACATAAGAAACGTCGCCCAAGGTTTCTTTTTTATCCCTGTTTCAGGGTTTTCTAGCTCGATGTCTAACTCGGTATGGTCAACATGGCATATGTGCATGAAAAAGCTTCCATGTCTCGGGACGCTTGGCCCTAGGAACCAAATGAACGGCTTATGTTTATATGCGGCCCTTTTCCCAAATCGTTTTTTGACTTGCTCGTATATGGGCCTAGCGATTACACGAGCGCAAAAAGTAGGAAAGCTTGGCGGCTTAATATTCCTTCGCGCGAACTCCTCTTTCAATAAACCGTAAACTGCAGAAGGCCCCATACCTCTTTTGCTTTCGTATTGATTAACAATAAAATCATTTACCGCGTCGTTAACTTCGGCCGGCAATTTGCATGAGCGATTTCCCCGACGTTCCTCTGAAGGTATTAGCCCTAAAAGCCCTGAACCCAAGGTTCGCTTGGCATCGTTATATGCGTGCGCCCATCGCTGGAGTGTTCGAAGGCTTGTCACATGCGCTGGAACTTCACCAGTCTTGAGATACCGCTCCACAAAACTCAGCCGTTCTAAAGCCTTTTTCAGCATGCTTTCGCTGGCATTCTGCAGTGTTTTACCCCCAACTACTCTCGTCGAGGGCCCGGGTACTATAAGCCTTCCGTTGACCAGCTTTTCTAGGTCAGGATAGGCAAGAAAACCTACTTGCCCTTTTTCAGACTTCAGCGTAATGCCCGTACCACCAGCATTAACGATTTCCCATGACACGCCGTCCCAAAATATCGTCTCCCCTTCTATTGGGGTAATGAAAGGTGGTTGCCTCTGCTGTTCTTGGGGGGTATCTGTTATTTCGGCTATAGACTCTTTCGAAAACACCGGAACTCGTTGTAGGTCACGCAAGGAATATGTCTCAAGGTCCACATATATTTCTCGCGCGACAATCATATTATTGATGTCGTCAACTGCCTCCGGGAAACTCCGCTTAACATTAAGCAGGCTTATGCCCTCATTTTGTTCTACGTAAGTTTTTATGAGTGTCCGCTGCTTTAAATCAACAGACTCTGGGACTCCCATATAGTTGCGCAGATAGTCATAGTTATCTGTGAGGGTAACATTTATTTCCGAGTCTACCCTTATTCTATAATACAGGCCATACTGCTCCGCGTACTTTTCCGCTGGGCGCGACCGCCATGTACCGTCAGTTTCTCTTTCGTATCTGTTAGGTTGTATCTTGGCTAGTTCCTGGAGTTTAGCCTCAGGCTTAACTTCTTCCCACCCTGCACATTGGGTCCTTATCACAAAGTAATCAGGCGTGTGCTGCGCTGTGACATTACGCCCGCTGGGTGTCTTATAACTAACCTGAATCGGTCCCGGTTGGTCATAAAACTCTAAGACGTCCGAATCGTGCTCATACTCTAGCAAAAAACTTCGCTCAACGGTGTGGCTTTCGTATTGAATGGTTACATTCATCTTTCGGCTTGGGTAAGCACCATGGACATTACCTTGACCCGAAACGCAGTTTCGGGACGGCGGCGACGAACGAATCTCGCTGACGCGCTTATCTGCAAAATCAGTGAATAGGTTCATCTGAACCCATTTTCTATATTCTTGGTCATCCATCATAGTGCATGTCCTCCTTAACTGCTTGGTTCCATACTTTGCGTAAAGCGCTTTCGCGGAGTACACCCGGCTTTTGAAGGCGTTTTTCCACCAAACGTCGCGTAGGATAAATTCCAGCACGACTTATTTCCGTTACAGCCTCCTTAACCAACTTAGAAAGGTGCTCTCTACGAGTATTCTTTCGCATTTCCCGGTTAGTGGCGAATCTCTTGGTAATTGCTTTTGCGAACTCGGGATATTTTTGGCGGACCATTTTCCGGTCCTTTCTTAATAACGTCGAAACCTGCTTTAACGATAGCGGCTCAGCCGTCTTTAATAAGTCACTGAAGAATCCACTTACACTGCCGCAGCTTACGCTCCTCATCGTCTTGTGTCTCGAGCAACCAAGCGTTTTGCCCGTGGCGTTAAAAAGTACTTGTGGCGTTGCTTCTGATATCACCATGCTCTTTAACAGTAAAGGAAGCGGCGGTAAATTATTTCCGTGCACCCATCCGGCTAGCGTACCCTTAGCCACTCCAATTAACCTTGCGAATGCGGCGTTATTCCCTTCGGTCTTGTGATTAATTGCCCACTCAAAGAATTGGGGGACTGATGGTTTCTCGTTACCGGTATGCTGAGAAAAGTGTTCGATAAGTTGAGTCGCCATTGTTGCGACAGTGACGTCTTGATTTGAAGCCAAAAGCTCAGTATCAGTGTCACCGAGCCAAGAACCGCACCTCGCGCAATATCCGGGGCGTGTTTTTCGTTCTAGTAGCAACATGCCCTGTCCACATTGAGGACACTGGTGAGTAAGCTGTGTTCTGTGTATCGGGCATGCCTCAACTACCTGCAATGCCCATATAAGCATGTCATAGATATCTCCGCCTCCTTGTTTTTGCTCCTCATAGCACCGGGCGCACCAAGCACGTTGCTTCCGAACAAGGTGTCGGCTAGGAACTATATTATATAAAGGAAGCATCGTTGTAGAAACTAGGTCGGTTCTTCCCGTTAGATGCATTAAAGCTCGGGAGAATTCGTTTGCTGCGCGTCCCGTGCCGACAATCATACACGAGTTCTCGTAAAACCGGGTCCCCCCGTTTTCGGCTATGTTGAGAAGGTACTGTTTGTTCATTAATGGCGCTAACTCTTTATCGACGATGTAGCCCGCCGTTACACAATGGCTTTCGGCTAACCGGGAGATGTAGCCTGACAGGCCTTCAATTAGTCCTGTCCCAATGCCCAATGGTACCAAATCAAACAACCGGCTCACAGCGCTGTTGTTATGCTCATCATCAAGGAAACATACCTCATCTTGCGTACATACAATCATATTGGTATAACCCCTAAAAACACCGAATGGGAAGGCGCCGTATTCTGACCGGCTTGCCTTCCCATTCGTGCTTGTTATTTTGTTTTATTGGTGCTTTTGGTTTCACGTACATCATCACCTTACAGGTTGATTATTCTTATACCATAATTATTAATTTCAATCTATGCCTAAAAAAGCTTCATGGGAAGATTGCGCCAGATATTGGCACATATCTTCCCATGTTGTTATTTTGATGGCTTTGACCAAAAGAACAATTAAACAGATAATTAAAAATATAATATAAAAGTTCTGACTTCTTGACAATAGGTTTCATGATAATCACCCTATTGATGAAACTTTTGGAAGGAATTTGCCAAATGTCTGTTCAAGAGATGTACAAGACCATAGGCCGAAACATAGCCGCCTGCAGAAAAGTAAGTAACCTTACCCAGCAACAACTAGCAGATAAAATCGGCATCAGTAAAAGCTACCTAAGTAAAATTGAGGCCCCTTATTCTGAACAGAATTATTCCCTTGCGGTGTTATTCCATATCGCCAAGGGGCTAGACGTAAAAATAGTCGACTTACTGCGCTCCCACGACAGCCTTCCGTAGTATTCTTCCGATTTATTAACGTTATTCATAACTCACAAAAAAGTTGACCGCTATGGGCGACCATAGCGGCTTTGATTTGCCGCTATTTTGCTTTCGTCATGGAACCATCTTTAAAAATGCTTTGCCCTTGTACTGGTCACAGACTTCGATGAAGTTACATCTATAGCAAATCTCGTCATTATTTTGGCCCGGAAAAGCGTCGGCGGACAGCGGAGTATTCTTTGCGCGATTTTTTAAAAAGCCTTTCATTTCGGCAATCGAAGTTCGCATAAACTCGGCCGTGTGGTCAATAAGGCGCGTCGTTACCGGAAAACGTTTTGCCTGATTGTGATTTAGATACTCAATGTAAGTTTCGACAGTGTCTTGCGGAACGGCAAACCTATTCATTACAGCCAAGGTATAGAGCGGCGGCTGGTACATGTCTACCGTGTCACCAGTCTTGAAATCTCGAATGACGTAAATCGGCGCCTTAATAGAGTCGAGCAAGTCGAGTTTGACGAATATTTTGGTGCCTTCGAACCTGAAATCAGTGAGTCTGTCGACTTCAAGTACCTGCCTGCTTTTTGAGGGGTCGATTTCCTTGAGCGTCTGTGAAGCAACCAAATTATTGACTAGCAATTTAATTTTTTCGCGAAAACCCTCTATTCGCCTAATAAGGCTCGCGTCCATGAAGTAATAGGCTTCTTGCAGCATAACCACTTTCTTACTGTTGAGCCTTGCCCAATTCGCCTTATCTCTGCAGGCTGACATCGTCTCATTCAACTTTTCCATAGCCAACAATAATAAAAGGTCCTCCTCGACCGAGCCCGTAGCCAGTTTGCACCAAATAGCGGTTTTCGCAACCGAATGAAGAACGCTTCCAACAAAACTCGGTAAAGTCTGCATTCCCTTTAGCAACGCTATATTAGGGTCATATTGGGAAGCGTAGTAATGATAATAGTAACCGCGGCGGCAACGATAGAACGTTTTGGCTCTTGAAAGGCTCCATGAGAATTCCGACATATAATCACCCATTTCTTCAAAATACCCCCATATTGTTACCGCTGAAAATAAGTTATATGCATGAAATTTAAATATTTTTTCGACTTACATCTTTTTATGTCGAAAGTAAGGTTATGCGTAAACAACTATCGGATAAAAATAAAAAATAAAAAACAGGGACAAAATCCCTGTTTTACTATGTTTAGAGAAGCGGTTCGCTACTGATAATGGACCATTAGGCCGAACATTATGCTAAATGTATCCCATATGGTTCATTATTAGTCGTTGCCGCCCCAAGTCTTTCAGCCCTACATATTGCTGTACTCGACAGGCAAAAACCACAATATTTTGTATAATCAGTCAAAAGGGGGTTGATTTTCTGAATTTATTGTCGTATCATTAACTTGGAAAAACGTTCATATTCGCTTTTTGTTGGTTTCTTGGGTTCCTCAAAGGATGACTCATCAGGACCCGTTGGCACGGACCGAGTGAAACCGGCTTTTACAAAGCTCACCGTAGGGATAAAAACCCTGGCGGACACGCGAAAGAGCGTATCCCTAGGGTTTTTTTGTCCTTTTCGTCAGGTTTATGGGCCATTTCCAAAATAATTTAAAGAAAGGAGGAAATCAGCATGTTCATCACCGATAGTCCAGACGCGATGCTTGACGACCTGCTCGCCCGCATCGGCCGGAAACTCGAAATCACGTCCGACCAGCGCGATTTCGCTAAGCGCGAATACGTGGAAGTCGGGAGATGGTTGGGTGACGACGATAGCCCCTTGACCCCATTCACACCCGTCATCTACGCTCAGGGGTCACTTGCCATAGACACCACTGTCAAGCCCTTAAAGCAGGACGAGTTCGACCTCGACCTCGTTTGCGAACTGGCCGGTGGCTGGAGAGGCCACGGCCCCGTCGAAACGCTCGACCTCATAGAGAAGCGACTCCAGCAAAACGGTGCCTATAAGCCCATGGTCAAACGCATGAACCGTTGCATCCGGCTTGACTACCCTCGCAATTTCCACATGGACATCCTTCCCGGGTACCCAGACAACGACAAGACTCCCGGGGCCCTCAAAGTTCCGGACCGGAAGCTCCTCACCTGGAAGGATAGCAACCCTAAAGGATTCGCGGCCTGGTTCGACGGTAAGAGCCGTCACCACGTCTTCCTCGAAAAGGCGGCGAAGGTCGAACCCTTCCCGGATTACGACCTGCCCCAGGACAAGCCCACCCTGAAGAAGATTGTGCAGCTTTTCAAGCGGCGCCGCGACATCGCTTTTTCTGACGACCCCGATAGAGCACCCATTAGCGTCGTGCTAACCACCCTAGCGGCCAACGCTTACTCCGGTCATTATTCCGTGAGCGAAGGCCTTGCGGAGACCTTGGCCGGTATTATGCACTCCATCCCGTCTGGTAGGCGGCTCGTTGTTCCTAACCCCACGAATCCAGCTGAGGATTTCAGCGAAAAGTGGGACAACGACCGGGCCCTATATGATTCGTTCCTAAAATGGCTCCGAAGTTTCATCAGGGAATGGAATGATATCCGCCTTGCGGCTCGCGACGGGGCAGGTCTTCCTCACATACAGAAGCTCCTCTCCGCAATGTTCGGCGAGGCAGTTTCAGTCCACGCCATCAGCGAGCAACAGGAATACATCCAGAAAATTAGGAATTCCGGTATGCTGGCCATCGACAGCTCCAGACGGGGACTCGTCCTTGCCGGCTCGGGAGGCCTTGATGTCAAGAAAAACACGTTTTACGGAGCCTAAGTTCGATAATCGGGAGCGATTTGACACCCAGAGGTTGCGTTACGGCATCATGCGGGGCGAACTCACCATCCCTCTCTCAAGGCAAGTCTCCACCATGAAAGAGAGCTTCCCTGGCTTCAACCATCAGTGGACCGGGAACACCGTCATATGGGAAGGGTTTATCAAACCAGCTCCCCTTAGCCAGAATTACAAGGTACAGGTGACTTATTGTCTCGAACGGCCGCCCAGAGTGCTCGTCCTCGAACCGAAGCTTCTCAGAAGGCCGGACGGTAAACGAATCCCCCACACTTACCATAGCGGCTATCTTTGCCTGTATTACCCCAAGTGGAGGGAGTTCACCCGTAATAATCTGATTTGCGACACCATCATCCCCTGGACATCCCTTTGGCTCTTCTGTTACGAGGGCTGGCTCGCCACAGGGGAGTGGCTGGGCGGCGGTATCCACCGCGAACCTGACGAAGAACCTTGAATCTTCCTCCCCGCACTTTAGGAGAGATATTATGAAAAAGATTCTTTCCATCGACGGCGGGGGCGTGAAAGGCACGCTCCCCGCATCCTTTCTTGCTCACGTCGAAGAGCACCTTGACGGTTCCGTCGCCGAATACTTCGACCTTATCGTCGGCACATCCACTGGCGGCATCATCGCCCTCGGTCTCGGACTCGGAATGACCGCTAAGGAAATCCTTGGTCTTTACGCAGAACTGGGCCCTAAGGTTTTCCGGCGCAATGGTGGTAAGCTGGCGCGCATCGCCAAGATGATATCAAAACCCATGTACGAAGATGTACCTCTCAAGGAAGCCCTGGAGCCGCATTTCGGCGGAAGAAGGCTTGGCGAAAGCAGGAACAGGCTTGTGATTCCCGCTTTCGATTTCGATTCCTGCGACGCCTACCTTTACAAGACCGCCCATCATAAACGCCTAATGAACGACTACAAGGCCCCGGCCATGGATGTAGCTCTCGCCACTTCCGCAGCCCCGATGTTCTTCCCGGCGCACCGGAACTGCCACTCGGTGCCCTTGGTCGACGGCGGCGTTTGGTGCAACAACCCTGTTCTCGTTGCCGCCATGGAAGGTGCAGACGTGCTCAGCTGGGACCCCAGCGAGATAAGAATCCTGAGCTTAGGCTGCTCTCAGGCCCCTCTTGACTGGTCCACTCCCGGAAAAACCCCAGAAGGCATGGCGGACTGGGTCAAATCGCTCCTGATTGTCGAGCTGTTTTACCAGGCCCAATCTGCCGCGGCAATGAACATGGCTACCTTACGACTTGGCGGTGACCAATCCAGGATTTACAGAATCAACCCGGTCGTGGCGCCGGACGCCTATAGCCTAGACGGCATCGACGGCATCGACTCCCTAAAAGGCAAGGGCTACGTCATAGCAAGAAAGGAGTTCCGCCATCTCAAGGACACATTCTTCTCGGCTAAGGCCGAACCGTTCACGCCGGAATATGTACTGTGCGGCTAACTGTCCGCAACCGACCATCTCCTCCCCCTTCCCAATCCGGTAACCCCGATTTCCTTTCCTAATTTGAAGAAGCTTGGAGAAATTTTTGGAGGTGTCTCGAATGTCGCAACCTGTGACCCATTACCTAGTATGCAAGGACGCCATCAAGCGCCTTGACCCTATCTTCTGGAGAGAGTATTCCAACTTCGTCGGTTTCGGTTCCTTCGGCCCCGACCTGTTCTACGTGAAGGACGTATTTATTTCCAAAGCTATCAAATCGTTCTCATACAAGAAGGTGTCCGACGAGATGCACTGGGACGGCACCCTCGACTGCTTCTGCGCGATGCTCGACTACATCAAGGCGAGTGCCGCACCCGCCGACGTCATCGGCAAGATGAAGGCGTTCGCCTACGGATTCTACGGGCACGTCGTAACCGACTGCGTCTTCCACCCCTTCGTCTACCGTAGTACTTGCGACCATTGGCGAAACCATCCCGAAGACGAGTACAAGGACCACAAAAATTTCGAAGGTATGGTCGACAGCTATATCTTCGCCACCAAGAAGAACGCCGACCCAGATTTCGCACTCGATGTAGCGGTCGGATGCGGAGCTGGCAACAACCACGATATGCTCGACCCCGATATCGCCGACCTTTACATGGCCGGAATCCGCGCCGCCTATTCCGGCAAGCTCGATTTCGAGGCCCTGTTCATGAAGAGAGAGTTTAGCGACGAGAAGCACCCCATCCACAAGGCTTACGAAGACTTCGCCAAACTTATTGGCGGGGACTTCTACGCCGTAGGAAAAATCCACTACAACTTCATGGCGCTCGAACCCGTAAAACCTTACGAAGAGTGGGAAGCTGCTCACATCGCCCGCATGAACGAGGCTCAGAAACCTTGGTTTCCAGCTCCCGGCAATGACCGACTCTTTTACTCCGCACTCGGCCTATACAACTATACCGTCAAGGCTGTTGAGACCGTCTTCTCAGCCGGCGAAGCCTACTTCGGACAAAACGAAGCATCTGCGAAGGAGTTCTTGTGTCAGCAAGCCTTCCCTTACTTCACCGAGAACTACAACCTCGACACAGGCCTTCCCGCCTCCCTCAACGGAGACGAGACTAATGCGTCTGCCGACAATGCGACAAGGTTCGGTTTCGGAGCCGAAATCCTCGACTCGTACTACCGCGGCTTAGCTACCACTCTTGCGGCAGCGGGCAAGTGACCTGAAGGAAGGTGATTTCCGTGGGAGACACAGCTAAACCGGTGATGAAGACCTATTTCGATGACAAGACCCTCGGATGGCTTTTGGTTGGAGCCCTCGCCGTGATGACATGGGCTGCGTGGAGTCTTCCGAAGGGTTGGAACCTCTTCGGCGTGACGGTGGCCTTGGTGTTCTTCCTGATGCTACATGGTCTCCACAGCAACGGCAAACCTTTAGGCATACTCATAGGTAATCGGAACATGATGAGCCTCTCCCGTTTCCAGGCCGTGCTATGGACTATCATCGTGCTTGCGGCTTACATCACCATTGTTTTCGTTCGCATCCGGGCCGGTTCCGAACTAGTGCCCGAACCGCTTGCAGTGGAAATCGACTGGCGGCTCTGGGCGCTAATGGGCATCAGTTACGCATCAAGTTATTTCAGCCCCCTCATTGTAAACAATAAGGCCGTCAAAGCAACCCCTTCCGACGAGGAAGTCGAAAGAATCGCCACAAAGTTCGACCTCAAAGCGGACGAGGTGAAGTCGGCTTCGAACGGAGTCGTTTACGCCAACCCAGACATCTCTCAGGCTGACCTGGCGGACATGTTTGAAGGAGACGAAATCGGCGACGCTGCGTACGTCGACATATCCAAAGTACAGATGTTCCTGTTCACAGTCGTTGCTGTCATTTCTTACGAAGCCCTTGTCATCAACACCATCATGACCGTCCCTCCGGATAAAATCGTTAGCTTCCCGGCTCTTTCCGAAGGATTCCTCGCAATCCTTGGCATAAGTCATGCTGGCTATCTCTCGAGTAAGACGGTCACAAGCACCAAGATACAGTAACTATTTTCACTAACAGGACCTTTCGCCAATGCCAGGGAAACGCAGGTCTTAAGACCCACACTTTCCCTGGCATTTTTGGCATACACATATATTCACTCAGGTTGCAGAATAGCTTAGCTACTATACAATTATAGCCAGAAATTGATGTGGTGTGATTTGTCATTAATACCGAACTTTGGCCGTTTGGGCATTATTTGAGTCCAAACGGCTATTGTCATATTTTGATTCCCAAAACTACGTTCATAACGTTTTGAAAAGCAACGATATTAACTATTTCGCAAAGGTCAAGATTTTTTCGCTTAGAGTCTCGAGGCTGGCCGGTTTAATACCATTTTCAAATAGCCAGGCTAGCCGTGCCCCGATGTGGTATGCATTTTTTTGAATGTCGCCGGCTTGTCCGCATACTCTACTCGCATACTCGTACGCCTTTTCCCATGCTTGATTTTCGACATCAGCTTTTACTACTGTACCCATATCGGTGCTCCAAACTGCATAGTTAGGTCCCCACATAGTTGTTGGAGGGAAAGGATTGGTCGCATCTGCACCAATTAGCCTTAACAACGCGACATTATCTTTTTTATGCTCTTCTGGATGTTTTGCTCCACTATCTCCGTCGAAAACGAGAAACACCGGTATATCTAGACCTCTTGCAATCGAAAGAGGCTGAATCATCATGCTTTTGCCATTGCACGGAACGATGTGACATCCGAGACGCCGATATTCGTCCCAGCGCCCGGTTATACTTAGCCAAGCACTGATGTAAGCGAAATCCTCTAAGCCTTCAACAAGAATTAATCGGTGGGTGAAGAACATTTCGTTAAGTGATGGCTGGAGAACTTGATGCACTTTTGCTAATGTGCCAGCCGGCTTTAAAGGTTTTTCACCCAAAGCAGCGGAAACGGTACTAGCAATCTGCTCAAAAGCCATATGTTTCACGACAGCATATTTTTCCGCTATGTGTCGGCGAACCATTCTAACTTTTTCAAAACCTGTTCCTGAGACAAAGTGGGGGCTGTGCGTAGTGATTATAACTTGCGCATTCTTTTGACTGAGAAGCTGCAGAACGGCGGATAAATGTCGTTCTTGTGGCGGGTGTTGATATAATTCTGGTTCTTCACATCCAATAATGAGCCTAGGGCCACTGTCTTCGCTACTAGCCAATTCCTGTAAAAGGGCTAAAAGGAATGACCGCTGGAGACCGTGACCGAATCGCGCGAGCTGACCTTCGAAATTACCCTCTCCGGCAAGGATTCCAGCAAAGGGTGCTTCAACTTTAATTGATTTTTGAGGGTCTTGTTGCCACTGAACTTTTAGATTCGCCTCCGGATGAGCCCACTCGCAAATTCTTTTTTGCAGCGATTGTGTTACTTCATCCAAAACGGACTGACTTCTATCGAGTAGACATTGGTATTGCTGCTGTGCTCCCTTTAAAATATCCTCAATGTCATCGGCAAAATTGACTTTGCTTCTTACTGCTCTGGCTAACAGTTTTCCCAGCGCACTGTTTTTCGATTCAATCTGTTCCTCAGATGCGTCTTTAACGGCCGGCACATAAACCCACTGCAAATGTTTTGCAAGACGATTAGTACCTTTACTCACTCCATAAAACTGGTCTTCGCTCGGAATAAGTTCGCATTGCTCCGGGCGTGCGGCTTCGTATTCACGAAGAGCGGTAATCATAGCCTCTTTAGTTCCGGCTGCTTTTAAGTCAGGCAGTTGTTTACACAACTCCGCATATATTGCTTTTAATTCAGGTACTTTAGCTCCATCGCCCTCAGCCTCAAAAAAATTTTTCAACTGAGGCATGCCCATACGTTGCCCAAACTGCTTAACTTCAGCACTCTCAGTTTTATCGTTATATGTCGCGACGGCTGATATTACAAGCTTCCCTTGCCTATAGTAGTCTGCAAAATCGGCTTGGGCCTCTTCATTAAGGCCTACAAAGGTCAAAATAATCTCAATTGGATTTGAGGTGTTAAGCAGATGGAAATCTTCTTTACTCAGCGTTATTAAATTTGTCGATGTACCTTGCGACTCTCGGAAAAAGATGTTTAATGCACACAGAACAGTCGATTTCCCCGCACCATTGGGGCCAACAAAACAGTTATAATCATCTAGCGATATTAATTGGTCCTTAAAAGCACGTAAGTTTTTAATATGGATTGATTCGATGTTCATGTACCCACCTCCAATCATCCTAAAACAACAACATTCGACTCTAAGTTTCAAATTCCTACCAATTGAGGTTCCTCAAGGCGACAAGTTGCTGGTATCGGCTATTGCTAACGGACACCAAGCATCCCAGCCCCGATACCGATAGCGGTGAGGGCGATGCCCGACATTGCTTCGTAATGAGGAAATGCCGTTTTTGTTATCGCAAGGAAAATCGTGATAATAACCCAAGTGAAAAGGGCCGCCCCAATAATTAGGCTTCCGAATACGCACTTGGCTGAACTATTATTCATGGATTCATACCCCCCATGATTAATCTTTGCTTATAGACTATCATAAAAAAAATTAAGACAGTCCACTAAAAGTCCACAAACCGTCCAAACGCCCGGTATTACTGAATCAAATTTTCTTTATTGCGATATAATACCCCCGGGGAGAAGGACTTCTGATATTTTCATGTTGGTAGTCTAGGCTACACTACTCCTTTGTAAATGAAGCCTTCGCCTCATGCCATTATGGAGGAATAATTCATTTATTTGTCAAATACTGTATAGTGCATCTGGAAATGAAGGGAGTTCCTTTAATGGCCCCGAAAGAAGCTGAACGTTGCGCGCTTTGTGGACGACGGTTACGACTTGACCGGAACAAGCTCGCGGTAGAGATGGGAAAAGCGCTTGAGGAAATTCGCGATATCAAGACCGTAATATGCGGGCCATGCACTAAGAGCGAAAAATATAGGTCAGATTTTTTCGAGAAAGTACCGCATATCTCTTTAAATATAGCTGCAGAATAGATAGGGGACTCTTTCGAGTTTTATGTTGTCGTCATCTGTACGAACAACTGCCACATGTCTGGAGCCCCTGAACATGAAAACGCCTCATTAGAGGCGTTTATTTTTATGAGATAGTGACAACAATAATCCTGAATTTGCATTAAGGAGAATGTATGGAAAGCGATATACAGTCATCTGCTACTGTCAGCGCCGACGATAAAATGTAGGAAAGTGGCGATATAAAATTGCATATTTGCGGCGGTCGAAAATGATCTGTGATACACTTTTCCCTGTCTTTGCTTAAGAGGCAGGAAGGGTGGAAAAATGGAAG